>DOOY01000133.1 GCA_003514765.1 Nitrosomonas sp.
ATCACATGCGCAGTGACGACCGGCATGTCATACATTTTTTCTACGCGTGAAAAAGCATATATATGTTCTGTTCCCTGACGTTTTGCGAGTTGGGTAAGGAACGCGTCCCCCAGTGCCCCGGAAGCGCCAATAATAGCAATATTCCTATATGATGGTATTTCCTTACGCATATTATCCCTTCGTTGGGTTTTCCTCGTTATTAGTCATTCACCAGTGTATAGCGTTTCAGAACCACTCACAGAGAAAACTGCCACAAAAAAATAGAAATGAGCATCAAGAAAAGATCACCGTGACTGATTCGCCGTTTAACATATCCACCATAACGAGACATAATTTTTGAAGAAACAATCATGAAACATCCATCGTCGATTTAAGAGCGTCATCAAACCGGCGTGCGAAAAGTCAATTTTAAGGTCAAGAATCATCTTTTTTTCGACTGAACAAGGTAACGGAAGAAACCGTGCTGGAAGAACTGAATCGTTTGAGAAAATTGCGCCATGATATTTGATACCGATATCCTGACCTGGGTGCAAGGAGGCAGTGAAAAGGCAGCGAGACTGACCGAAAAAACTTAAAACCGTTATTTCCATCCAAAGCCAGACAGCACACACCCCTTTCGCGTAACCCTGCGTACACACATAGGTGTACGGCCAGCCTTATCATCCGGGATGCGTTTTAGTGTTTTATAAAAGATTGTATTAGAATGGTTTCACAGCCTGATTCGCTTGTTTTGTGCAATCGGTTATTTGAGAAATCAGAAGAACATCAATGGTTGAATCTGGCTAAAGTATTGTATCTTTCACCAGGCGGCATGAACAAAAGTATTCAATAATCATGGAGGCAGCATATGTCCGGTCAAGTTAAATATAAAGCAAGGATTTATAGTCAAAACACATGGAATGCACCAAACAAAAAGACAAAAACCGGGTTTTGTCTCTCAGGGGGCGGCTCCCGGGCCTTGTCGGCCGGACTGGGTCAGTTGATTGGTTTGAACAGCCTGAGTAATAGCAGTGGCGGGACGATGCTGGACTCGATCGATTATATTTCGTCGGTATCCGGGGGAACGTGGTTAACATCCATTTTCAGTTTCTCCACCAACCGGAACCTTGACGATCTGCTTGGCGTTTATACGCCACCCAATACGCTGACAGAGTCTAGTATTGGCGATCTGCCAACGGGATCGATTGGTCATGTTCCCGGCAATCTTTCGTATAGCGGTATGCTTGATGCATTACATGACAATATCGGCTTAGAGAACATTTACAACTATCCCGAAGTACGCAAATGGGCATGGCCGGTGATCGTCGGTGAATTGATTCTAAAACCATACGGTCTCTATAACGGAACTATGAAAGGCAATGGCAAAAATATCACGCCCATGCCGGCCCGTTTCTTTAGTCTTGATCAGACTTATATGGAAAAAAATATCAAGGCGCTGACCGGTGATGGCGTTGCCAACGGCGCACTGACGCATGACGATTTTTATTTCCATCAGAGTGGCCGCCCTTTTCCCATTATGAACACCAACATCAAGTTCAATTATCAGCAGGATGATTCAGCTTTGCTTCCGGTGCAGGGCACGCCGGTTGCCGTGGGGGCAACCGGCAAGATCAGTGAGTCCGGTGTCAGTCTCGCTGCCGATGGCGGTGTCGAGTCCTTTGCATTTACGTCGGACTGGCAATCGCAAACCGGTAGTGACGCTGTAGTCGGTATTAACCGCCGCTATTCACTCATCGACCTGGTTGCATGCTCCTCGGCATTTTTTGCAAATGCCGTCGGCAAGAAAATTGCCACTTCTGCTGCAGCCTTTACAGCAGGCGCCAAAATAACGGCGGAAAGCAAGGATTCCATCAAGGAGACTGAAGAGACAGTTCTAAAAGATCTTGCGAGCTTTGTTCCTCAGTACAATTACTGGCCGGTCGGGCCATCCGCACCCGAAAATCGGAATACCGGGTTCTCCGATGGCGGCAGTCTGGATAACACCGGCTTACTGGGCATGCTCGCCCGCTCCGACGCCACGCAAATCATCGCCTGTTACAATGCGGAAATACCTCTGGGCAGCAGTGAAGATATCGCGGTATCCGGTTACGACAGGAAAGTTGCCGTTATCTCGACCGATATTCCGGTACTGTTTGGATACCAGCCAAAACCGGTCAATGGCACATATGTCCTGTTCAGCGATAAGACACCGGCCGGTCTGAAATTTCTTGAAGCGGCACAGGTGTTTGAATCATCAGCATTCGGACCGCTGGTCAGCCAGCTTTTTGCCGCCAGCAACGGACAACAATCACCGGCAGTGGCACTTACTTGCTCACTCAAAGTATGCGACAACCCGTATGCCGGAATTTGCAGGCGGGGCATTGTCGATGTACTGTGGGTTTACAACAATTATGCAGACGCGTGGGTTAAAGAGATAAACGACTGGGTGTTGGCCGACAATATCCGTTATGGCCGGTATGACCCCTTATCTGATTTTTATAACTTCCCAAACTACGACACCGCGCTCCAGATCGATCTCAATGCGAATCAGGTCAATACCCTTGCCCAGTATCAGGCATGGGTAATCAATCAACTGAGCCAGCAGATAACAAAATTATTTGGACTGTAACGGTTGTGATGATGCCTGAGTCAATGCTGAGAAAAATTCTATGATTCTGAATTTTAACGCCAAAACCTATTATTTGTTGCAATGCAAGACTTCACACTTCAAATTTAGACTCTTCGAACTTTAAAAAGTCTTCGCGCTTACGTCTCCGGCACCACCTTCGGTCGCCGGTTATCGTCGATGGCAACGTATGTCAATTCCGCTTCGGTCACTTTTATGCAGATCTCCTTGCCGCCTTCCCGCGCACCACGCTGGGCGTACACCGCCACATCTACGGTAATCGATGTTCGCCCTACTTTGACGATGCCGGCATAGAAACTGACCAGATCGCCTATCAACACCGGTTGTTTGAACACGAACGAATTGACGGCCACGGTAACAACCCGGCCGCGTGCGCGCCGGATGGCCGGAATACTGCCTGCGATATCGACCTGCGACATAATCCAGCCACCGAAAATATCACCGGCGTAATTGGTATCCGATGATGTCGGCACCATGCGTAATACGGGTTGTCCTTCAGGCAGGGAAACATGCA
This sequence comes from Nitrosomonas sp., assembly GCA_003514765.1. Lineage (GTDB taxonomy): Bacteria > Pseudomonadota > Gammaproteobacteria > Burkholderiales > Nitrosomonadaceae > Nitrosomonas. Next base: position 3,141 of record DOOY01000133.1, read on the forward strand.
GTGCTGCGTCATTGGTTGTTGTATTTTGCATTATCGATTGATATCTTCAGTTTGCCGTTGCGGCGCAACCATGCACCTACAAGTCAAAGAAAGATTAAACAGTTTATTAAAGGGCACCGTTTTCAAGCCACGCACGGCATTCCGTGCTTAATACGCGATTGCAGGCGGCATCGTACTGCGCCA
>DOOY01000016.1 GCA_003514765.1 Nitrosomonas sp.
TGAAAAATGATTTTGAACCGTTAATGACGCTTTATCTGACCGACAATACCGCACCGGACGAAATTGTTCGCGCAAAAGAAAGCAACATTGTGCACGGAGTAAAGCTTTATCCAGCCGGTGCGACAACCAATTCGGATGCCGGTGTTAGCGATATCACGCGCTGTTATCCCACCCTGGAAGCCATGGAAAAAAACAGCATGCCGCTACTGATTCATGGTGAAACCACCGATCCTGCCGTGGATATTTTCGACAGGGAGAAAGTTTTTATTGATAACGTATTAACGCCGCTGACCCAGCGCTTTCCGGATTTGCGCATTGTGCTGGAACATATCACCACAAAGGATGCCGTTGCTTTCGTGACCGCCACCCCGGGCCATATCGCAGCGACCATCACCGCACATCATCTGCGCTATAATCGCAACGCTCTTTTTGAGGGCGGCATTCGTCCGCATTACTACTGCCTGCCGATACTCAAACGCGAGCAGCACCGGCAGTCACTCCTTAAAGCTGCAACCAGCGGAAATAAAAAATTTTTTCTCGGCACCGACAGCGCACCGCATGCACGCAGTCTGAAGGAAACAGACTGTGGCTGCGCAGGCATTTTCACTGCCCACGCCGCTATCGAACTATACGCGGAAGCTTTTGAACAAGCCAATGCACTCGACAAACTGGAAGCGTTCGCAAGTTTCAATGGCGCCGATTTTTACCAACTGCCGCGTAACAGTTCGCATATCACGCTTAAAAAAGAAAGCTGGCAGGTTCCCCAACACATCGAATTCGCCGAAAAAACCCTTGTACCGGCCGCTGCCGGTGAGACGCTTGGATGGAAAATACATGTTTAACAGGTTGAACGCACCCCACAGCGGCAACGGATAGCTTTTCAACGTCCGTGAAGCCCGGCTGTCAGCGATTGCAGTTATTGCTTGAATCCACCACACATTAAAAAATTTCATCCAGAAAATTTGCTATCGACCGATAAGCTCTGTTTGCAGCGGTTTCCCGGTAAACAGTACCGAAATCAGGATTATTAGCCACCGGATTGGTAAAAGCATGCATTGTGCCGCCATACACATGCACCTGCCAATCCACCTTGGCGTCAGTCATTTCCTGTTCAAAAGCAAGCACCTGCTCGGGCGGCACCATAGGATCATCGTGACCGTGCAAACATAAAACTTTAGCGGTTACGGTTTCGTTGGCGGCGTTCCCCGGGGCGAAAATGCCGTGAACACTGATCACGCCTTTAACATCAGCGCCAGAGCGGGCCAGTTCCAATACGCACATGCCGCCAAAACAAAATCCCATTGCTGCAATACGCGATGCATCCACTTGCGGCAAATTACGCGCAGCTTCGAGTGCCGCTTTGATTCTTTGCCGCAACAACATCCGATCTGTAGCAAAAGGACTCATGAGCGCGCCGTTTCCCTCAATATCGCCGTCGCGGCCATAAACCCCTTTCCCGTACATATCCAGCGCAAAACCCACATACCCCATCGCTGCAATCCTTTCCGCCGCCTTGCAGGCGAATTCGCGCCGCCCGCTCCAGTCATGCGAAACTATCACTGCAGGTTTGGAAACACCTGTATCCTCGTAGGCAAGAAAGCCTTCCAGCAGCGTATCGCCATCCTGATAATCAATATTTTTTGTAATCATAGCTTCAAGTCCTTATGTAATTCCAGATTTAGGATACCGTTGATCCGTCAGTCCGAACATCCCGTTTATCCATTTTATTCACTTTATCCACAACATATGGAGAACTGAATAATTTTTATATTTATCATAAAGTTACAATATTTCTGTAAATATATCATTTTTTACAGCGCCATTTCCATAGAAAATTTACCTAAATTAAAAACAAAAAAGGCAAAATATACGGCAATTGAAACTCCAAAAATTCATATGCTCGAAACGCTTCTCCTGCTCCGCCTCCAGTTTACTGTAAAAGATATACGCAAGCTCACCGCCATTTCGTTATAATCTACGCAAGAAAAAATTATACATGCCTGTAACATTCAGATGCGTCACTATACAAAAAGTGAGAAATACTCACATAAATAACTTTAATAATAATGGATTAATAAAATGAAACCGCTTAAAAACAAACTTTTTTTTACTGCAGCAACGCTGCTTCTCCTGTGCATTATGAGCACTGCTTTTGCAGAAAGTGTCGTCATTAAACGCGATCGCATTTTTATCGCCGACAGAGGATTAGTTGTCAAAAACCTGGATACCGGACAAATCAATCAGTGCACGGCTCCCCCTTTACTCGACCCGGCAGGCCGCGACGTGACGCAACTGCTGAACACCGCAACCGATGTCGTGATTAAGCATGACTATGCAATCGTTACCGTGCATCCACTGGACGGTAACGGCAATCCTTTTGTCGATACCGTAACAGTTGATGTCTCCAACTGCTTTGAAGTCAAAACAGTGAACGTTGATGCATGTATCTCAACAGTCGACATTCAGCAAGGACTCATGATTATTCCATGTGTCGAAATAAACGGCTCATACGTTACCGTACATATGGATCGCCGCGGCAAATCTGATAACTGGGAAGTCACCTTCCTGGGCGATAATATTCATATGAAACATTACAAGCGTCACCATGACCATGATGACGATGATGACGACGACGACGATTGACAATGCCTATAATGTGCCGGCGATCGCCGGCATTATCAGAACCTAAATAGACAGGCCGTTAAAAAACCTGTTCGGACAGGCGAGGCATAGCTGGTGCAGAGTCAGAACGCGGCGTTTATACATACACATACAAATTGAACGCAACAGCATATTTTTATTGCGATACTTCACATAGTTCCGGCACGATCGCCTTGACAGCACCAGTTGAAGGTGCAAGCTTGCACACGACGCAGATCACATGACCGTCCGTTCTGTCCGCCATAT
>DOOY01000227.1 GCA_003514765.1 Nitrosomonas sp.
TTATTTGATTTTTAAGGATTAATCGTATTGTTCCATTGAACTATACGATTGCGACCGTTGCGTTTTGCAGTATAGAGCGCCTGATCTGCTGCTTTTAGCATGTCTTGTGGAGAACTAAAACTATCTGATCGGTTTTCAAGAGCCGCAACACCTACGGATGCTGTTGCATTAAAAACAGAACCCTCTTCTGATGTGAATGGAATGCTTGAAATTGCATCCTTTATACGACTGATGGCGTTCTCGGTTTCCATTAACGACATGCCAGGGAAAATCAGTGTAAATTCTTCTCCGCCGTATCGACACAGCAAATCATTATGACGAATCAGTTTATGAATTGTATGTACTACGGAGACCAGTACAGTATCCCCCGTGGTGTGCCCATAAGTATCATTGATTCGTTTAAAATGGTCCAAGTCCAGCATAGCAATAGTCAATGGTACGCCGAGTTGTTTGGATAGGTTAAATTCACGTTGAATGACTTCTTCTAGGAAAGCTCGATTATATGCGCCAGTTAGACCGTCGCGTTGCGATTTTTGTTCTAATTCCTGCACTTTGACTAAGCTGTGCATTGTAAGCAGCTCTTTAGCTTCGGATATGATATCAGATGCTTTTACAGACTTAAATATACTGATATCAAACAAGTCTTCTATAGCGTGGAGTTTTTCTTGCATTTCATCTATAACTTCTACAAGAAAAGATTCGTCAATCTGAAGCCATGACTGCGCCTCTTTGATTAACTCAGTCATTTTCTCCGTAGTTTGAAGATCAATCATATAACTGGCAATATACTGTGATACGGCAACACATGCATGCAGTGTCGGTTCTTTTTTTTGTAATAATCCTGATTTGTTATGGCTGGCAATACAGGCTATTGCAATATGATTCGGGATATGCCACTGCTTAAGCAATTCGTATCCAAGTTCATCATGTCCGATACCTAAATTTTCCCGTTCAGCGAGCAGGAGCCCTTCGTGACTGGATGTGGAGGAATAGATGCTGCCATACTCATTCGGAAAAATCGCGTTGAAAGCCAGAATACCGATTTCCTGCAGTAGCGCAGCGAGAAACAAGTCATCAAAAGACTTCAATCCCAGTTTTTCACCAAGTGCACGACTTGCAAGTGCTGATGTAATGGAATGTCGCCAGAACTTGTTGTTGTCAAATGTTTTGCTATATTCCCCCGGATTCTGGATTAATGAGCTGGAAAGGGAAAAAGACAATGCAATTACAATGACGCTATGTGTCCCTAATATATTGACGGCCTGCCTTATATTTGTTGCAGTTCTTTTTGTTTTAAATAAAGGGGAGTTGGCGGTTTTAAGTATTTTTGCTGAAAGTGCAGGATCCAGTGATATGTATTCACATACTGTCAATATATCAGTATCTGGGTCATTGGCAAGATCGATGATTTTAAGGGCAATACCCGGCAATGTGGGTAAAGTTTTGCAAAAACGTAACAGCTTTATCGGATCTTTGTTTGTGCTAAGTATATTCTTCAATTTGTTTGTTAGTCATTCGATATGACTTCGATTGAGTTAAAGATTATGATTCGATTTTTAACATTTTGCTTTATGGAAACCTGTCTGCCCCGGATGCGCATCATGATTCAGTTGATGGCGGCAGGTGTCAACATAGTTTTTTTGTCTGAACCATTACCTTAAGCAACTTTTTTTTCGCATTAAATTACTCTCGGAGAAATTTAAAAACGTTTTGTTAATGTTTTGCCAGCGATTCAGCTGTTCTGTTTTTATTTTTTTATCATAAAAATATGAAATGAAGAGTATATTGAAAGGTTGAATCATTTGTTCATTTTTAATAAAAAACCACAATACCATATAAGTATTATAAGGGATGTGCTTTACACTTCTTCAATCATTAACGATGAAGTGTTATAGTTATTTATAAATGCCTTGATTTATATCAATATATATTCAAGCTGTTGAGGGTGGTTAAAAAATTTCAAGTAATAATAAGAATATCGACAACAAGGAGTAAAACGTGGATTTGGTGATAAAAGTAGCGACCCCGGATAAACAACGTGGTGCTTGTGTGGTGGTGGGTGTATTCGAATCAAAAAAAATGACAGATGCCGCCAAAGACCTGGATCGTCTTTCTGAGGGTTATATTAAAAGCATTATCAGTCAGGGAGATATGGAAGGAAAAGCCAATACGGCCTTGTTGTTGCATAAGGTTCCAAACGTGTTGTGCAAACGCGTATTGCTAGTCGGTTTGGGTAAGGAACAGGAGTTTAAAGACAGCGTGTTTATTAACGCTGCGCAAGCGGCATTTCGTGCATTACAAAACACGGGCACTACAGATTGCGCACTTTATCTGGCGGATATATCCGTTCATGAACGTGATGTTGCCTGGAAAGTAACACAGCTTGCCAGGTTCTCTATTGAAAGCAGCTACCGGTTTGACAAGCTGAAGAGCAAGCCGGATGAGAACAATAATGCTTTACGCAAAATAACAATCTGTATTCGCAATCGTGCTGATATGGCGGCCGGGGAAGAAGCGCTCAAACAAGGCGCTGCTATAGCGCATGGTATGAATTTGACCAAGGATCTGGGTAATCTGGCGCCCAATATCTGTACGCCTACTTATCTTGCTGATCAGGCAAAGGACCTTGCTAAAACATATAAATTCAAGGCCACTATTTTAGATAAGAAAGATATGGAAAAGCAGGGGATGGGAGCGTTGTTGGCTGTCGCCCGCGGTAGTCATCAACCGGCAAAATTGATTGTTCTGGAATATCAGGGAAAGGGAAAGAAAGAAAAACCGATTGTTCTGGTGGGTAAGGGTGTTACTTTTGATACGGGTGGTATTTCATTGAAACCAGCGGCTGAAATGGATGAAATGAAATACGACATGAGCGGCGCTGCGAGTGTGCTCGGTACAATGAAAGCCATTGGTGAGATGAATCTGTCAATTAATGTAGTGGCTATTATTCCGGCAACTGAAAATATGCCTGGCGGCAGTGCAACAAAACCAGGGGATGTGGTAACGAGTATGTCAGGCCAGACCATTGAGATTTTGAATACGGATGCCGAGGGCCGCCTGATTTTATGTGATGCATTAACTTATGCGGAACGCTTTGAACCGAAGGCCGTGATTGATATCGCCACGCTGACCGGCGCTTGCGTGATTGCATTGGGAAATGTGGCAACTGGCTTAATGAGTAATGATGAAACATTGTCACAAGAATTACTCAAAGCCGGCGAGCAGGCGGTTGATCGTGTTTGGCAATTGCCTTTATGGAATGAATATCAGGATCTGTTGAAGAGTAACTTTGCAGATATGGCCAATATTGGCGGTCGTGCGGGGGGCACCATTACTGCCGCCTGTTTTTTATCGAGATTCACCAAGAAATATCAATGGGCGCACCTGGATATAGCGGGTACGGCCTGGAAGTCAGGTAAAGAGAAAGGGTCCACCGGTAGGCCTGTGCCGCTATTGACTCAATTTCTAATTTCACAGGCAAACATGTCGAAATAGCGTTCTTTTGATTATTTTTTGTATGTTAAGTCGCTGATTGGATGATGACAGCAATATATTTTTACTCGGGCGCAGCTGACAAATTGCGGGTGGTGTGCAGATTGTGCGCCAAAGCATTAAATCAAGACAGCAGGGTGATTGTTTATACGTCTGAGGCAGATAAACTGGATAGATTGGATAAGCTACTTTGGACTTTTCAGTCAACCAGTTTTCTGCCGCACTGCTATATAGATGAAAATGAAGCGCTGGTTACTGCAACACCGATCATCCTGAGTAACAGGGTGGTTAATGAACATGCATTTGACATGTTGGTGAATCTGCATGAGCACTGCCCGTCTGCTTTTGATCAATTCAAACGCGTGATTGAAGTTGTAAGCCAGTCTCCCGAGGATGAGTCTGCGGCACGTGCGCGTTATCGTTTTTATAAACAGGCTGGGTATGAATTGCATCACCATAATCTGGCAGAAACAGCAAGTTAATATTGATAGTTTAAATGTGATACATATGATTGATTCAGTCAAAACAGAAGTCGATGAAGAAAATGACAGAGTTCTGGAAAAATTTAACTTCCTGGTCGATAAATATCACCATTACGATAGGGCGGTCATTGCTGCAGAAGATGTTTTAGACGTTGACAAAATACCTGTTTTGACTGAAAGCGTCACGTTGCGATCGAAAAGCTTGCAAGCGCAATTTGATGAACTGTCTCCGTTGCGTTTGTTGCTGGATGCTGCGCTGGTTGATGCCAAAATAGATCTTAAACCTGCGGACAGACAGGCTTTGGTGCATGCGCTTGAAAATCGTATTGTCGTACAGGAAAAAGTTTTGCTGGACCCTCAGAACTGAAACGACTTTGTTTGCCTCTACGCACGCGGATATGTAGTTTGTTGTTTTATGAGTCATATACGCAATTCACACGTTATTCCTTTATAATAATAGGTTTTTTTGTTTTGTATTTTTAAAAACTGCCAACCTATTCTTATTTCAAAATCCATGGAACTTGCGAAAAGCTTTGACCCCAAATTAATAGAGCATCAGTGGTATTCAGTCTGGGAGTCGGCCGGTTATTTCAAGCCAAATCATATCGAGCACACCGCTGCATATTGCATTATGCTGCCGCCACCGAATGTGACCGGAACGTTGCATATGGGACACGCATTTCAGCATACTTTGATGGACGCCTTAGCCCGTTATCATCGTATGAAAGGTGATAATACACTCTGGCAACCGGGTACCGATCACGCTGGGATCGCCACCCAGATTGTGGTGGAGCGCCAGCTCGACCAGCAAAATATTGATCGTCGTGATCTCGGACGAGAGGCTTTTCTAGCGCGTGTCTGGCAGTGGAAAGAAGAATCAGGTTCGACTATTACACGTCAGATGCGGCGATTGGGTACATCCTGTGACTGGACGCGCGAGCGTTTTACCATGGACGCGGGATTGTCCAGTGCAGTTACTGAAGTGTTCGTGCGCCTTTATCGCGAAGGACTGATCTATCGTGGCAAGCGATTGGTTAACTGGGATCCGGTTTTACAGACTGCCGTATCTGATCTGGAGGTCGTATCTACTGAGGAAAATGGCTCGATATGGCATATTCGGTATCCACTTGAACAAACCGATGGCGCGATTTCTAAAGATGAAGCCATTACTGTGGCAACTACCCGTCCGGAAACCATGCTCGGTGATGTTGCAGTTGCAGTGCACCCTGACGATGCACGTTACCAGCATTTGATTGGTCGGCATGTGCGGCTGCCGTTATGTGAACGCAGTATACCGGTTATCGCGGACAGTTATGTTGATCCGGAGTTCGGTACCGGTTGCGTCAAAATTACACCGGCACATGATTTTAATGACTATCAAATGGGACAACGTCATCAACTGGTTCCTGTCAATATTTTTACGCTGGACGGCAAAATAAGCGAGCTTGCACCGTCAAAGTACCAAGGCATGGATCGTTTCGATGCAAGAAAAAAAATCGTATCCGATCTTGATATCCATGGCTACCTGATCGAGACCAGACCACATAAAATGATGGCGCCGCGAGGTGATCGCACCAATACTGTTATCGAACCCATGCTGACAGATCAATGGTATGTGTCGATGGGAGGCATGGCCAAGCGCGGATTGGATGTGGTGGCAACAGGCGAGGTGAAATTTACCCCGGAAAACTGGGCACATGTGTACAACCAATGGTTGG
>DOOY01000229.1 GCA_003514765.1 Nitrosomonas sp.
GGATGTTCCAATAATCCAAGCTTTCTGATATCGCCGCCAGCGGTATCGATTTCTGCGCTAACCAGATCTGTCGTTACCTGGATTTTTTCACCGATTTCAAATAAATTAGGCGTGATAAATGGCGTGACGCCCTCTATTCCTGAAGCGACACCCGATCCGCCTGCGCCAGCAGCAAGTTCGTCACCGGGCACAGGTAATGGATCGTGGCGTTGATTGCCGCTATCTGTTGCTGCGCCGGGCGTCACCTGAGAAACCGGAGGCTGTGTTTCTTTCTGCCATGATTCCCACAAAAGCAGTAGAGAAGTAGACAAAATAATGATAAGTATAAGTTTTCTTGTTTCCATTTTTATCTGGTCAGATTAATTTTATGACGACGCCTGTGATCGTCTACAAGTATGTTATTGGGTTAATTGATACATTTGGATATAAACAGACAAAAGCAGTAGAAATTCAGCAGTAGCAGTCAAAAGTTAACAAAAGCGCGCCGTTTGCTCTCAGGGCACCGGTTCATAGCCGCCTTTGCACCAGGGGTTGCATCGCAAAATACGCCATACGCTCAATCGTATTCCACGCAGAAATCCGTGTTTGGCCAGTGCTTCGCAAGCATATTGGGAGCAGGTGGGTGTGAAACGGCATGAGGGCGCCATCAAAGGGCTAATGCAGTATTGGTAAAATTTTATTAGGCCGATCATTAATCGTGACATTTTTGTAATTGATGCATCAATAATCTGACTTCAGCAGTGAATTCTGTTGCAATATCTGCAGAAACCGGGCGGCGTAAACGCATCACCCAGTCCATTTGTTCAGTACCATTGTTAACCTGGAATGTTCGAAATGTTTCGCGGAACAACCGTTTTATCCAATTGCGTTTAACCGAACCCCGCTCCACTTTTTTTGAAACGATAAGCCCCAGACGGGAGTAAGGCAGACCATTCGGTTTAGCACAAATTTGCACATAGTTACTCCGTGCCTGGTGCTGAAAACGAAAAACCGCAGCAAATGCTGCAGCATCATTTAATCGCCGGTTTCTTGGCAGAGAATATGTTGGTACGCTAATAATATAACGCTGGTTAACTTGAATTTAGCGCTACACGCTGAGCTTGGCGCGACCTTTAGCGCGGCGTGCTCTGATAACGGCCGCCCCGCCCCGCGTTTTCATGCGCACACGAAAACCATGGGTACGCTTTCTTTTGGTTACAGATGGTTGATAGGTACGTTTCATGCTTTACTCTCTCTTGTCTATATTTAATCAATAAAACCGTGTATTACAACCCGTTATGTGACCTGATGTCAACTTTTTTTAAAAATGAATTCAACCGGTCACAAGGTGCGGCGCGCAGGTATTGGATGCAGCCAAAGTCCAGGTGCTGCAATGCGGTGACGGAGCATCCTGTGATCACCCGTTGAGTTCTCTGTTCATCGCAAATATCATATTAAAATTTTGCCCCTGTACCAATGAGTTCAGCCGCAATGATCTGATAGCTGAACTTCTCAGGCTCCAGGCTATCGAGTGGCTGGTCATCAATTTCCGCATACGGGTATAAAAAGAAAGGCAGTCTGCCGGCTTTGCTGTTAGTCAACTGGATATCCTGACCGTAATTGAATGTAATCCAGTTCATTTCCCAGGCGCCGAAGAATTGTTCCCTTAAATGCTCAATTATCGGGTCATCAAGCGCTAAATTTTCAAGCTTGGCCACTTTGCAGACATCGGCAGGGTTGACTGGCACCCAGCCAAGGTTATCCAGATAAAACTCTGCGCGGCTGTGCTGTGCGCGGCTCACATCGGTTTGTCTGCCAAGACTTTTATGCAAGTCAGATTGCACCATGCGTACGCCATACTGAATGCGCGCAGGTATGCCGATTGACCGTGCGAGTCCGACAAATAATGAATGGACATCCACACACTTGCCGCTTAACTGGCTATTTTCCAGCATAAACTGGATATCCCCTTTGCCGCGTCCGCGCGTGGCTTCATCATACCGGAAATGATCAATAAGCCAGTCATAAATGGCACGCGCTTTTTCGATTGCCGTATTATCCTCATCATACACAATGGAGTGCGCGACATCCTTGACAATGCCATTGACCGGTATCAACCGGGCAGGTTGTAGAAAAGGCTTTATATTATCGGAGATAGCTTTTTTCCCGGATGGATCATAGCGATCAAGATCGACAGTATGATGCGATGTTTTGATAATACATTGAACAGAGGCATGGCGTTCGCCTTCACCTTGCCATTCGGCTGTAAATACAGGAAATTTTTCTGTGCCAATGGTGTCAAATTTTGCCTGCTTTGCGTTGCCGGACCAGTTGTTTCCCTGGGTAAACTGATACGCGGGGTCCAGGGAATTTGGCAACGGGAGCCATAAACGCGCTCTTTTTCCGGTCGCAGGTAAAGTTACTTGATAAGTTAAACGGTAACCATGCCATTTTTCATAATCCAACTGCCGGTTGCTGGCTGGCGAGGAGAATGACGCTATTGGCATTAAAAGTGCGCCTGATCCTATTATTTTGATAAAATCCCTACGTTTCATGGTCTCTCTCTGGTGATATATTTTAAATTTGAATAACTTTTGGAAAACTCTTGCCGGCAATTTAGTCCTATCATTTACTTTAGTCAATGCCGCACTGATAATCATTCATGACACCACCTGATTTACTGTCTACCATTGAAATAGAAACGAATCCAGATCCAGTCTTTACTGTATTATGGATGCATGGCCTGGGTGCCGACGGCAACGATTTTGTGCCTATTATCAATGAGCTGAAATTCGCTGCAAAAAAACGGATACGTTTTGTGTTTCCACATGCGCCTACGCGCCCGGTTACGATTAACAATGGCTATGTCATGCGTGCCTGGTATGATATCACCGGTGCGAGAATCAATTCCTCAGAAGACGAAACAGGAATAAGAGATTCACAAAAAGCCGTTGACGCTTTGATCGAAAAAGAAATGCGCCGCGGCATCGCTTCCGAAAATATTGTCTTGGCCGGTTTCTCGCAAGGCGGCGCTATAGCGCTTCAAACCGGGCTGCGTCAAAAAAACAAACTGGCCGGCATCATGGCTTTGTCATGCTATTTGCCGCTTGCCGATACTTTGTCAAATGAAGCGCATCCGGCCAATGCAGCCGTTCCCATTTTTATGGCGCATGGTATTGATGATGCCGTTGTGCCGATATCGATTGCCATGGCATCAAAAGAAAGATTGCAGCAGGCAAATTACAAGCCTGAATGGCATGAATACCGTATGGAGCATAGCGTTTGTATTCAGGAAATCAATGATATTGATGACTGGCTGCAGCGGATTTTATCCTAGGGAGTGCTAACAATTAGTAAATTATTTCTGTTTACTAATTGTTAGCACTCCTTAGCACTACAAAATTTTACGTCTGAATATATGAATAATGCTGGCATGAAACTGGCAACCTGGAATGTCAATTCACTCAAAGTACGATTGCCGCAAGTCCTTGACTGGCTGCAATCGCAACAACCGGATATGCTTTGTCTGCAGGAAACCAAATTAATCGATGAAAACTTCCCGCAAACAGAAATTGCTGAGGCGGGTTATCAATCCATCTATAGCGGGCAAAAAACATATAATGGTGTTGCCATACTCAGCAAACAGAGCAGTCATGAAATTGCAACTGCAATTCCCGGTTTTGAAGACGAACAAAAACGCGTGATTGCCGCAACATTCGGCGCATTACGCGTTATTTGCATCTATGTGCCCAATGGGGATACCGTGGGATCGGAAAAATACGAGTATAAGCTAAGGTGGCTGCCTGCACTGACGCAATGGTTACGCAATGAGTTAAAGACCTATCCCAAATTAGCGTTACTGGGCGATTTTAATATCGCGCCGGAAGACCGGGATGTTTACGATCCCAAACTCTGGGAAGGAAAAGTACTATGCAGTCAACCTGAGCGGGATGCTTTCAACGAATTATTAAACGCCGGCCTTATCGATAGTTTTCGCTTGTTTGACCAACCCGAGAAAATCTATAGCTGGTGGGATTACCGCATGCTGGCCTTTCGCCGCAACCGGGGACTGCGTATAGACCATATTTTGTTGAGTAAAGAACTGGCAGCCAGCTGCACAGCTTGTCAAATTGACAAAGCGGCGCGAAAACTTGAGCGTCCTTCTGATCACGCACCTGTCGTTGTTGAATTGTCGTTATAGGCATACAGATACCGGCGGATCGCCTGATTTAAGATAAATTACGACAGCCTGATTAACCAAAAATTCTATTTATATTCATATCATTGGCTCTTTTTGTAACGGTCAACTAAGATTTT
>DOOY01000130.1 GCA_003514765.1 Nitrosomonas sp.
GTTTTCTCTTTTTTTCATAAAAATACTGTGCACCTTATGAATTTATTTGGCAGAATGAAGAGTTCAGAAATAACCTTTTTTAAACCGGGGAAATTAAAACATGAAATATAAAAGTTTTCAGGAATTCTGTGACTATGTCGCAGGACGTAATCCAGTTCAACCAGAATTTATACAAGCTGTTAAGGAGGTCATGGAAAGCTTATGGCCTTTTATTAGTGAACACCCACGTTACGCTGAACATGGCGTACTAGACCGCCTGGTAGAACCAGAGCGTGCTATTATTTTTCGTGTGGCCTGGGTCGATGATCATGGCGAAGTCAAAGTCAATCGTGGTTATCGCATCCAACATAGCTCAGCGATCGGGCCCTATAAAGGCGGCACGCGTTTCCACCCATCAGTTAATCTGTCCATTCTTAAATTTCTTGCCTTTGAACAGACCTTTAAAAATGCTTTAACCACGTTACCGATGGGTGGCGGCAAGGGTGGATCTGATTTTGATCCAAAAGGAAGAAGCCCGGGTGAAGTCATGCGCTTCTGTCAGGCTTATGCCAGCGAATTATTCCGACATGTCGGTTCAAATACGGACGTACCGGCTGGTGATATAGGCGTTGGTGGACGAGAAGTCGGTTACATGGCTGGCATGGTCAAAAAACTGGTTAATCGTTCTGATTGTATTTTTACAGGCAAGGGTCTTAGTTTTGGGGGCTCATTGGTACGGCCGGAAGCAACCGGATACGGAACTGTTTATTTTGCTCAAGAAGTCCTCAAACATGCCGGCCGTTCACTTGACGGCATGCGGATTTCTATTTCCGGCTCTGGCAATGTAGCGCAATTTGCCATTGAAAAAGCACTCACGCTAGGTGGTAAAGTTGTCACTGTTTCAGATTCAAGTGGTACCGTTGTGGATGAAGATGGCTTTACCACCGAAAAACTCGCCATATTGTCCGAAGTCAAGAATCACTTATATGAGCGCGTGGATGAATACGCCAAGCGGGTCAACGCAACCTTTCTACCCAACACCAAACCCTGGCATGTGCCGGTCGATGTCGCTTTGCCTTGCGCGACCCAGAACGAAATCAGTGAAGAAGATGCAAAGACATTGGTTAAGAACGGTGTTATTTGCGTTGCCGAAGGTGCCAACATGCCTTCTACCGCTGAGGCCGTTGAATGCTTTGAACAAAACAAAGTGCTTTATGCACCAGGCAAAGCAAGTAATGCGGGTGGTGTCGCTACATCAGGTCTGGAAATGAGTCAGCATGCGATGCGACTTGCCTGGACACATGATGAAGTTGACGCACGTTTATTGGAAATCATGCAGGCCATCCATAAATCATGTCTGGAATATGGCAGCAAACCTGACGGTAGCGTAAATTACGTTGATGGCGCAAATATTGCCGGATTCGTAAAAGTCGCTGACGCCATGTTAGGACAAGGCGTAACCTGATTTATTATCCCAGAAAAGTACTGAGTCATTGCATGCGCAAGTAAATCCGCAATTCATTCACTTGGTACTTTTCTGAATTTCAAGGTGTAAATACATTAGCAAAAACATTCGTGAGTGATGGTAAAGATTATTGTTGCAATTCATTATTAGTTGCTGAGACAACTCTATTTTGCTACGGTATTGCCGATACAACCTATGCAATTTAATAGAGTGGTTCCATTGCGTTCAGTTTCGAAATGTTTAGTTTGTATCTTTATACCATGACCAAATTCCTGACGAACATAATTATCCTTTTTTATGCGAGTGCGCTGGTCGCCAGCCAAGCTAACCTACCCGGGCTATCCGGGCCAGACAGTGACTTCATCGCTGCGCGTAAAGCATTTCAGACAGGTAATGCCACATTGTTAGCCGATTACGTCAAGCGCTTGAACAATCATGTATTGGCTCCGCATGTCGAATATTATCATCTTCGCATGTATTTACGATCGGCCGATATTGAAACGATACGGGCTTTTCTGGCGCGCCACGAAAACAGCCTGGTTGCCGAACGATTACGTACTGACTGGTTAAAATTACTCGCCAATAATCAACAATGGCAGCTCTTTGAAAGTGAATTTGAAAAATTGGCAAACAAAGACACCGAGCTGCTCTGTTACGCCTATCAGCACCGCATCGAAACACATGATAAAAACGCACTTAGTGAAGCACGCTCGCTTTGGTTTACTGCCAACAGTATGCCCGACAGCTGCACACCCGTTTTCAACACGCTGGTTTCTAAGAAAGTTATTGCAGTCGAAGACATATGGACACGTATCAGACTGGCGCTGGAAGCGGGGCAAACCGGTATGGCACGTTATATCAACCGCCGAATACCTGCCGATGAAGCGTTAAATATAGACGAACTCAATGCAGCAGCACAAAACCCTCTTTACTATCTCAAAACACGCCAGAGCAAAATAAAAACACGTGCCGATCGTGAAATCGCTTTATTTGCACTGCTGCGTTTGCTAAGCAATGACACCAATCCCGCGCTGGTAAAATGGTTGGAAATCAAGGACAAACTATCCGACTCCGATCAATCCTATTTTTTAGGCAGACTCGGCTACCGTGCGGCAATGCGGCATGATTCACGTGCACTTGGCTGGTTTCAGGCAGCGCAAGATACTAAAAATCCGTATCCCATGACAGACACACTACTGGCATGGAAAGTCCGCGCAGCACTTCGTTTAGGACGCTGGGACAGCGTACTGGATAGCATATATCGCATGTCAGCCACTGAGCAGTCGGACAGCACATGGCAGTACTGGAAAGCACGGGCACTCAAGGAATCAGGTAATTTGCTCGATGCCAACAACATACTGGTTTCACTCAGCAAGGAACACAATTATTACGGTCAGTTAGCCAAAGAAGAACTAGGTGCAATTCTCACTGCAGCCAAAGAGTCCATTCCTGTCAGTGAAGAAGAAGTTATCGCCATGGAAAAAATGCCCGGCATACAACGCACTTTGGCTTTTTACCGTTTGGATTTACGCATGGAAGCTTACCGAGAATGGGTGTGGACTATCCGTAATTTTAATGACCGGCAACTGCTCGCCGCGGCTGAGGTCGCACGGCGACATGGACATTATGACCGCGCCATCAACACAGCTAATCGAACCGTACAACAACATGATTTCAAGTTACGCTTCCCAACGCCGCATCGCGAAGCATTAGGGCCTATATTGAAAGAACAAGCTATTGATGAGGCCTGGGTTTATGGCCTCATCCGCCAAGAAAGCCGTTTTCTGGCCGATGTCACATCAAGCGCAGGTGCCAAGGGGTTAATGCAACTGATGCCGGATACCGCCAAGTGGGTCGCCAGACAACTCGGTATTGTCAATTTTCAGCAAAATCTGGTCACACAAATCGATACCAATCTGAGACTCGGCACCTATTATTTAAAACATGTACTCTCAACGTTGGACAATCAGCCATTGTTAGCATCTGCCGCTTATAACGCCGGCCCGGGGCGCGCGAGACGCTGGCGCGACAACGATAAAAATCTGGAAGGTGCGATCTATGCCGAAACAATTCCTTTCAGTGAAACACGCGATTATGTAAAGAAAGTACTCAAAAATTCAGTCTATTATGCAAATGTACTGGAACATGATCACACTGCACCAACGCTCAAGGAACGCCTGGGTGTTGTTTCAAGAAAATAATCAGCTACGGTAAGATGAAATGCGTACAGATGTTTTTTGCATATAAGCAACTGCAATTTATTTTTTGAATTTCTTATTTTTCTACATTGAAAATTTATTTGGTAGGCGGTTCAGTACGTGATGAATTGCTGGGCCTGCCTGTAAAAGATCATGATTACGTAGTAGTCGGCAGCACGCCAGAAGAAATGGAACAATTAGGTTATCGTCCGGTTGGCAAGGATTTTCCGGTTTTTCTACATCCGAAAACCAAAGAACAGTATGCGCTGGCACGAACCGAACGAAAAATCTCGCGTGGTTATAAAGGCTTTGAAGTTTTCACCACACCGCAGGTCACGCTCCAGGAAGATCTTGTTCGAAGGGATTTAACCATTAACGCTATCGCTAAGGACGAAAACGGTAATATCATTGATCCATTCAACGGTGTTGCCGATCTGGAAGCAGGCATCTTACGCCATATTAGTCCGGCTTTCTCAGAAGATCCGGTTCGCATTCTCAGAATCGCACGATTTGCGGCGCGCTTCAGTTTCCGCATTGCACCCGAAACACTCACATTAATGAACGACATGGTACATAATGGTGAAGTGGAAGCGCTGGTACCGGAACGCGTTTGGCAGGAAATCTCCAGAGGATTAATGGAAAATAATCCTTCACGCATGTTCTATATGTTACGAGAATGTGGTGCACTGTCGCGTATTTTACCTGAAGTTGACGTATTATTCGGTGTTCCCCAATCGGCGCTTACACATCCGGAAATCGATACCGGCTTACATACCATGTTGGCCATTGATTATGCCGCAACTAGGAATTACTCCTTACCGGTCCGTTTCGCCGCACTATTGCATGATCTCGGAAAAGGAACAACACCACCGGAAGAATGGCCCCATCATATTGGGCATGAACAACGCAGCATGCAAATTATCATGGATTTATCTGAACGTATCCGTGTCCCCAAGGAATCACGCGATCTTGCCATATTGGTCGCGCAACTGCATGGTAAAGTGCATCAGTCAGAAGCACTCAATCCAATAACCATTTCCGATCTGCTGCATGCTGTTGATGCTTATCGCAAACCGGACCGTTTTGGAGAATTTTTACAGGCCTGTGCCTGTGACTTTCATGGCCGCCCCGGGTACGCCAAAAGACCTTATCCACAAATAAATCTATTAAACAAAGCGCTCAACGCAGCGCAAAATATTAACGCTGGCGAAATTGCAGCAGCCCTTCGTGAGAAAATCAAAGATAGCGCTTTACTGCCCATCGCCATCAATACCAACGTACGCAAAGCACGTATCGCCAAAATAAGGCAAGCACTAAACAAAACCGATTAACCTTGAGTACTTCGCCGGAGTAATACTTACGGAATACTGACTACTTGCATCAGGGATAGAATAGAATCCGAAACATCGAAAAAAGCGAAAGAGTTGCCTTTGAAATATGCTCAGTAACAACACGTTTATTCACAGATTAGTTATTCCTTGCTCAGGCATTATTAATGCAGTTTTTGCAACTGTTCGTTCAAGCTATCCAGCTTTGTATTAAAGTCTGCCAATCGATCTTTTTCTTGCGCCACGACTACTGCTGGCGCACGTTCGATAAAATTCGGGTTAGACAACTTTATTTCAGCCTTGGATTTTTCTGCTGCTATGCGCGTCAGTTCTTTTTTCAGACGTTCGCGCTCAGCTTCCACATCGATTTCAATTTTCAACATGAGTTTGAAGTCACCCACAATGGATACCGGCGCATCGGCATCAGGTAAGGCATCCTCAATTTCAATATCTGACAACTTAGCCAACGACATGAGATAAGGTGTAAATTCATCCAACATCTGCGCATTACCGATAGCCAGCAATGGCACTTTTTGTGCCGGTGACAGATTCATTTCTCCGCGCAATGTTCGGCAGGCATTCACCATTTCTTTGAGTAATTGAATGTTCTCAATTGAATCCTGGTCAATTTTTACCGGCTCTGCAAGTGGATAAGGTTGACACATGATGCTGGCACCACTGATTCCTGCAAGTGGCGCCACTTTTTGCCAGAGTTCTTCAGTAATAAAAGGAATAATCGGATGCGCAAGGCGCAACATCGCTTCGAGCACCCGTACCAATGTCCGGCGTGTGGCATGCTGCACAGATTCGCAATCACTGTTTAACTGAACTTTTGCCAATTCAACATACCAGTCGCAATATTCATCCCACACCAGCTCATAGATTTCTCTTGCCGCCAGATCAAAACGATAATTTGCAAAAGATTTTTCTATCGCATCTTCAGCCTGTTGCAAACGACTGATGATCCATTTGTCCGCATTCGAGTATTCATATCGCAAGCTGGAATCCAATCCAGTATTTTTCCCTTCACAATTCATTAACACGTAACGTGTTGCATTCCATAATTTGTTGCAGAAATTGCGGTAACCCTCACAACGTTGCAAAT
The DNA here is from genome assembly GCA_003514765.1 of Nitrosomonas sp. Lineage (GTDB taxonomy): Bacteria > Pseudomonadota > Gammaproteobacteria > Burkholderiales > Nitrosomonadaceae > Nitrosomonas. The sequence goes on from DOOY01000130.1 coordinate 6,076, forward strand.
CAAACTTAATATCGCGTCCGTGCGAAGCCAGACTGGCAAAGGTAAACCGCAGCGCATCCGTACCAAAAGCCGGTATCCCACTGGCAAAATGTTTACGGGTATTTTTTTCGATAGATACCGCCTGTTTGGGATTCATGAGTCCTGTTGTACGTTTAGCAATCAGATCGTCAAGCGAGATACCGTCAATCAAATCAAGTGGATCCAGCACATTTCCCTTGGATTTGCTCATTTTATGACCTTCCGCATCTCGAATCAGGCCAGTGATGTAAACCTCTTTGAATGGTACTCTGCCTGTAAAATGCAGCGACATCATCACCATCCGCGCTACCCAGAAAAATATGATATCAAAGCCGGTAATCAAAACCGATGTCGGCAAGAAAGTTTTTAATTCTCGCGTATCTTCAGGCCAACCCAACGTTGAAAAAGGCCACAATGCAGATGAAAACCAGGTATCCAGCACATCCTCATCCTGTTTTAGTTCTGTTTTACCGGACAGTTTCTGTGCTTCTTCCAAACTATGGGCTACAATAATATTGCCATCTTCGTCATACCATGCAGGTATACGATGCCCCCACCAAAGTTGACGCGATATACACCAGTCCTGAATATTTTCCAACCATTGGTTGTACACATG
>DOOY01000167.1 GCA_003514765.1 Nitrosomonas sp.
TCCATTGAAGTGGTGTTACCTTGAGACTGCAGTACACCGTCAAGATAGACCGACACACTCCCGGATCCATTATGAGTTAATACAACATGATGATAGGTATCAAAAGTAAACACATCGGTGGCGCTGAGATCTGGATACACTGCAAGGTTGTTGCCAGGGTTGACATAAAACGCGTTATCGCTCAGACGATTTGAAACACCAAAGATATTTTTGTATCTGTTGGTTTCATCCGCCTCAAACTGAAACACCAGTTCTACTGAATAAACATTACTATTTCCTAAAGCACTTCTCGAGAAAAGAAGCAGCCCTGCCTGTTCATCGAATGAACTATTACCGTCAAACCGATAAACAGTACGTTCTTCTCCAAGTACAATATCAGTCATGAAGCTGTTTTCTGACAATGGATCGATTGGCGTTATGGCAACTAAATTTTGTTCAAGTGCATTGAAGGAATTATCAAATTGATAGGTAGCGACGGGTGTGGGTGCCGCAAAAACAGAGTTGGTTAAGCATATTCCAGAAAATATTAAAGTGATGAGGCCCAAAACATATTGATATTGATTTCGAATTTTCATGTTGTTTTTCTCTCGATAGATTTAACAAAGCCAAGACCAGCCAGGTCACACTACACTAAACAAAATAACCCGGCTGTGTGTAGAATTTTATTCCTGAGCGAAGCGTCATAATTCCCGCCAGATACCGGAAACGTTGACTTTTCTCTCGACAAACTACTGGTTGCCAGATAGCCTGTCAAGAAGACTGCGGTACAATTGAAAAAACAAATAATTTACCCGTCCGTTAGAAATTCTTTTTGCTGCCAATAGCGCGGATGCGTCTGCCGCCAGCTTTCTACCGACAGGCCTTCCCAATCAAGCCGTAACAAAACAGCACCATGCCAGTCGCTGCGCAGCAAGGTGTTTCCCAATTCACGATAACGATTAACGACTTCTTCCCTGGGGTGTCCAAAACGATTACGGTAGCCAACAGTAAAAATGGTTAGCAATGGATTAACTTGTTCTACAAATTCCACGCCGGAAGATGTCAGGCTGCCATGATGCGGTGCGATGAGTACCGTTGATGGCAGTTTCTCATGCACATGATCCAGCAAAAACCGTTCTGCGCGGTGACCAATATCAGCCGGTATCAATACGCTGCCGTGTGCTGTGGTTATTTTCAATACGCAACTGCTGGCGTTGGTTTTACGCTGTGGATCCCGATAGATCTGTGCTACTGGGTACAATATCTCAAATGTTACGCCATCCCATTGCCAAAACTGACCTGTTGTGCATTGCGTACTTTGCAAAGCGGTTTGTGAAATAGGATGATCCGCATCAAGCGATGACAGCAACGCCCCCACCGGCATGGCATTGAGAATCGATAACGCGCCACCGCTATGATCGGAGTCAGCATGCGAGATGATCATGCTGTCCAGTTTATGAATACCTTTTGCCCGTAAAAAAGGAAGAATAGTCCGTTCGCCGCTGTCCGTCTCACCGAATGCCGGACCACTGTCAAACAACAAGGCATGATTGTGTGTTTGTGCCACCACGGCAAGCCCTTGCCCTACATCCAGAACCGCCAACCATAATGCGCCTTCGGGTGGTTTGGGCGGCAATACTAAAAATAATGGCAGCATTACCACAATACCCAGCCAGCGCGCGGGAAATCCCGAGAAAAAACCTAATCCCAAACTGCCCGGCAATAATAACCAGACCACACCGATGATCGCGACCGGTATCGTCCAGAATGGCGGCGCATGTTGTTGCCAGACGGGTTGTGGTAACGCATTCAACCATTGCAAAAACCACATGACAATACTTAATGCGCTGTGCGCCAGGGATAACAGAAATTCAAACAAAGGTATCGTGGCGAGCAGCGTTAATGGCACAACAACCAGACTGACTAACGGAATAGCCACTGCATTGGCGACAGGCGAGACCAATGACACCTGTTGAAACAAGGCCAGCAGAAGTGGAATTAATCCCAGCGTAATCGCCCATTGCACGCGCAGCCACCCTGCCAGCCAGTGCATAGGCCCGATACGCCCCACAGTCACCAGCATGATCATACCGATCGCACCGAATGAAAGCCAGAATCCGGCAGACAATACCGCCCAGGGATCGATCAAGATAACCAGGAACAAGGCCCACGCTAACACCATCGATGGTGGCGTCATGCGCCCTCGCCATAATGCCATAGCCACAACAGCCAGCATAAAAAAAGCACGTTGCGCTGGAATTGCAAAACCGGAAAGCAATGCATAAGCGAATGCCACAATCAAACCGGCAATGACCGCTGCCCGCCGTGCAGGCAAGTATAGTAACAAACGCGCACTACTGCGCCATAATTGAAAAACCAGTGCATACACCAGACTGGAAACCAGCGTGATATGCAAACCGGAAATAGCCATTAGATGATTGGTACCGGTTCTGGTAAAAACCTGCCATTGATCAGAAGGTATGGCGCGCTGATCGCCGGTTGCTATCGTCATCAGAACACCCGTATAGCTATGACCAGCCATCATCGAATTAAACCGCTGCTGAATCTGCTGACGTTGTGATGCTATCCAATACGCCGGTCTTTGCACCAGAACATCCAGCCGCTGATTTTCCAATGCCGGTCGCACATAACCTACGGCGCGGATATTACGTTCCAGCGCCCAGGCTTCATAATCAAAACCATGCGGATTAGCGTTACTATGCGGACGTTTCAGGCGTACCGTCAAGTGCCAGCGTTCACCTGCATGGAGAACCGGCAATACCGGGCCGTCATTACCCGACGTTTGATTCTGATACCAGGATAGCGATAACCGTTTCGGCACATACGCTTGGGGCGTCAGAATCTGCTCAATATCAAACTGGAAACGAATTTTTCTATCGTCTTGCTGAGGCAGACTGGATATCACGCCGATGACTTGAACATCTCTGCCTTCCCATTCTTTTGGTAAAGAGTCTGCCAGACGCCAGCAGGCCATACCCGCCGCCCAGTAATAACCACCGCCAAACAGAAGAATTAAAAACAGAAATCGGCTTGTAACAACAACTGGAATCGACTGCCGGGAGCGCCAGCACAAAACAACCGCAACCAGCAACAGCGGTAAAACCAGTGCTGTATACATTGCGGGCAGATCGGGCTGCCATTGCAGCAGCGCGACACCTGAAACAAACGCCGCAATGCCTAATCGAACGGGCACTGGCTATCTAATTACAATTAGCTATTCACGTTTGCTTGTAATTCTTTCTCTGATTGTGGCCGGGATTGGACAGCGACAGGAATATGATGTCGCCCAAAACTGCCATTAAATTTTTCAAAACAACCGGCTATCGGCGCACCACAGTTTGCACATCGTCCGTCATCCTTCAGAAGATAGCGCTCAATTTCATACCAGTCACGTACAATGACGGCATGATCGCATGATGGACAGTATGTCGTATCGCCTTCTCTGTAGTGCACGTTTCCTGTATAAACATATTTCAATCCCGCGCTGCGAGCGGTTTGCCGCGCCTTGATCAGTGTTTCTTTGGGTGTTTCCGGAATATTGTTCATTTTATAATCCGGATGAAACGCACTGAAATGCAAAGGCACATCATCACCCAGTTCCTTCATAATCCAGGCGCACATGGTTTCGATTTCACTGACCGAATCATTGAGTCCGGGTATCAATAAAGTAGTCAGCTCAAACCATACATCCGTTTCCTGTTTCAGATATCTCAAGGTATCCAGTACAGGCTGCAAATGCGCACCGGTTTGTTTGACATAGAATGCTTCGGTAAACGCTTTCAAATCCACATTTGCCGCATCCATTTTGGCAAAAAAATCCCGTCGCGGCCCGGCATGGATATAACCCGCTGTCACTGCTACAGTTTTGACACCTTGTGCATGGCAGGCATCGGCCACATCCATGGCATATTCGGCAAAAATAACCGGGTCGTTGTAAGTAAATGCAATGCTTCTGCACCCCAGCAATACCGCTGTATCGGCGATTTCTTCCGGACTGGCCTGCGCAGCCAGTTTATCGAAACTGCGTGATTTGGAAATATCCCAGTTCTGACAGAACTTACAAGCAAGATTACACCCGGCTGTACCGAATGAAAGAATACTGCTACCCGGATAAAAGTGATTAAGCGGTTTCTTCTCTATCGGGTCGACACAAAAACCGGATGAGCGTCCGTAAGTTGTTAATACCATGCTGTCTCCGACGCGACCACGTACAAAACATGCGCCGCGCTGCCCATCATGTAATTTACAATCGCGCGGACATAAATCGCACTGTATGCGACCGTCATGCAACATATGCCAGTATTTGGCTGGAAATTTTTCAGTAGCACTAATCGGTTCGTCCATCACTCTTTTCCTTTATGAAGTCTGTTTCACGCCATTTCTGAACGGTATAACGCGACAACTGAATCGCATCATCCCAAAAATCCGGATACAAACCCGCTTTTAATTTTAACTGATCCAGAAATTCGCGCGGTTGCAGCAAAATTTCCCATACTTGCGGCAGAAAGGTACTGCGATATACTCCGTATTCCATCATGACACCATCAATACCGGGACGCAATTGCGCCAAAGCATCAGCTTCACTGGTAAATGTAAGTGGTTGCAGCGTTGAAAGCAACGACACTTCCAAGCTAATGGAGCCGAAGTCATTGATTGTTACTGGCGGGAAACGGTTATCATGCAACGCAGCCGACACGGCGTTACTGCTTACATTATCAATCAAAGCCTGATGCGCCTGCAAAGAACCAATGCAACCACGCAAGCGGCCATGTTGCATCAGGGTGATAAACGTAGCACCCGGCTCGGCAAGCCAATTCGCGCTAGTATCGACTGCATCATTATCAAAATGGTCAACTTGTAAAGCGCGCGCAATGGATGATCGCGCTATTTGCAGTAAAGCTTTACCTTGTTCGCAACAATCCATACTGGGTGAAAACATCCTCAGACTTCCTCTTCTTGACAAAAGGCAATTGCTGCATAACCGACAACTTGTTCACGGGAACCCGCGGTATCGCCCGAATTGCGCAAATCAAGCAATTGCGGTTTTAAATAGTGTTTTCGGGCAGCTACGATCAGTCCGCTAATCGGTGTACCGCCACAGGCATGATCATGCGCAATCGGTTGTTCCAGCTGCAAGATCGACCGCACAGTGGCGCTATCCATTTGCTGCGCCGTTACGTACGGCAAATAGTGCGAAAGATCGGAACTGATAACAATGAGTGTCTCATCACCGCCCCACACTCTGTCGAGTACTTCGGCCACTTCTTCTGCTGACGCCATGCCCACAGCCAGAGGCAACACATTAAAATCAGCCAATACATGTTGTAAAAAAGGTAATTGCACTTCGAGCGAATGTTCCCATGCATGAGCTTCAGTACTCATAATGACCTGCGTTAAATCTGATATGGCTTGTACCGCTTCAGCATCCACTTTTACAGTTCCAAGCGGCGTGTCCAAGTACCCTACGTCCGGCAAAGCCAGCCCGCGTACAGCTACACAATGGGTTGGACCAAGCAGGATAACACGTTTAATAATTGTCGCCATTGAACAGAGCGTCGCGTAAGCCGTGGCGGCGATAGCACCGGAATATATATACCCTGCATGCGGAACAATCAACGCTTTAGGAGTCAACTCATACTGCTTTGCACGCGATATCAATTGCTGCACCTCTTGAGATAACTGTTGTGCATCAAGCGGGTAAAACTGGCCAGCGACCGCGGGTTTACGAATGGCAGTTGTGCGAATATGCATCCCTAATCTTACTCATCAATTAAACATATTATTAATGTAGGGATATCTTGTACGGAATCAAGTAATCAAGGTGTGTTCAATATTGACTAAACAGTTATGGATTGGGTTGCTCGCTTGCCCTGATGCCGCAAATGCAAGCCATAGCGAACCAAAGCCGCTTCAAAATCCGGGAATTTGTTAGCTGCCTGATTTGTGTTGCTCCAAATTTTTTGCAGCTGTTCGAGTGCCCGCGCATCATTTTCGGCGTGTTTGGCCAAATAACCCATTACTTCTGCCGCACGCCAAGCCAATGGCGAAAGCGCTGGTTTAGCGTGACGCCATCTTCCACGCATTTCACGCAAAAAAATTTGTGTCGTGACTTTACCGACACCCTTACCCAACGCCATTATCCGTCGCTCCAGAACGCGCGCATCGCTTGCGGCTGCATGCAGTTGATTTAAATTGCCGTCATAGTCGCTTAGCAGTGACTGATTAACAGCCAATAATTTAGTGGCCGTTTTAAAATCGTAGCGCGTATATCCACCTTCATCCAGCAATGCAACCAACCCATCCCACCCTGCGCTGATTACTTGCCTGGGAGACATGACATGATGTTTTTTTGAATGCCTGCCATGTGTGTGTGGCGATTTTTTCCGAGATGCGTGCGCCATAAAGCAGAGCGGCAAGAAACCATTTGTATATTTCTACGGACTTCAGACCATTCAGGTCAATACCCAATACAAATGCATAACTGCCGCCCTGCTCCGCCACAAAATCAACTGGATTTTTCTTAAATTGCTCAGTCTGCATAGAAATAACTATGCAGGTTTACCGTCACTAACGCAATGATTATTCCTGTATGGACAGATGTGCGATACCTGCATTTAAGTCTGCGCCTTTGGCTTCTTTTCCTTCCAGTTTGATTTGTAAACGCAATTCATTCATGGAGTCTGCGTTTCTTAAAGCATCCTCATAACTAATAAGACCCGCTTCGTATAACTCAAAAAGAGCCATATCAAACGTTTGCATGCCAAGTTCGCGTGATTTTTTCATAA
>DOOY01000121.1 GCA_003514765.1 Nitrosomonas sp.
AAAGCGAGTGCAGTCGGCAGTAGCAAAACCCAGCCAATCAGCATCAAGGCAACGACATTATTGGTTACTTTCGATTGTTTCAATAGAAAAGGTACATAAGCCAGCCAGAAAATAGCCGACAATGTATAAACCCAGATCAAAGCTGGTGTATAAGAATCGATTTCTGTTGCCATATTCAACAAAAACAACAATTCTCCACCCATCAACGTCGTCAAAGTCATGTAGATAGCAGTATTCTTGACTGAAAATCGTGCTAAAAATGACCACTCACGTGCGCCGATTACGGCCAGAACGAGTAATAAGGTTGCCCAGAAGACATCCTGTAAATAGAACAGTGCCAACAAAAATAAAGGAAGTACAATGACTGCTGTCAGGATACGCGCTTTTAGCATAAATATCCTTCAGAAAATGTAAGCTTACGATAGCGGTATATTGGATGCTGCAGCGAAATAATCATGCAGAACTTTTTATTGTTGAATCTGCTCGCTGGTCTGGCCAAAACGCCGCTCCCGTTGCTGGTATGATTGAATGGCCAGGTCAAATTCACTTTCATCAAAATCCGGCCAAAGTGTATCGGTAAAATATAATTCTGTATAGGCAAGCTGCCATAATAAAAAATTGCTGATGCGGCATTCTCCGCCTGTACGTATAAACAAATCGGGTTCCGGCGCATAATTCATGGAAAGATATCGCGCAAGATTCTCTTCTTCCAAATGAAGCGGCGAATCAGTTGATTTTTCGATCATCCGCCGCATGGCCTGCATGATATCCCAGCGTCCGCCATAATTAGCCGCAATTGTCAGCGTCAGCTTGGAATTATGTGCTGTTAATTGCTCCCCCTTTTGGATAAACTGAATAATTTTAGATTCAAATTTTGAAATATCACCGATGACTTTGAAGCGAATACCGTTTTCATGGAGTTTGGTTATTTCCTGCTCTAGCGCACCGGTAAATAACTGCATCAGAAAAGACACTTCATCAGTCGGACGCCGCCAATTTTCACTGCTGAAAGCAAACAGTGTAAGATACTCAACACCATGCTCTGAGCAAGCCTTGATAACGCTACGAACTGTTTCTACGCCCTGTTTATGCCCGGCCATGCGAGGCATATACCGTTTTCTTGCCCAACGTCCATTACCATCCATAATGATGGCTATATGTTTCGGTATCGGTCCTGTTTCAGGTATTTCTCGCGTGGAGCTTGTACCTTGAGACATATCAAATAGCCATTAATTCGGCTTCTTTAGTTTGTAAAATATTTTCAATTTCAGCGATATAATGGTCTGTTATTTTTTGTATTTCATCCTGGCCGCGGCGTTCCTCATCCTCTGAAATTTCTTTGGACTTCAGCAATTCTTTTAACTGTGAATTGGCATCCCGACGGATATTACGCATGGCTACGCGGACATTTTCCGCTTCGTGTTTCACTACTTTTGTGAGCTCTCTGCGGCGTTCTTCTGTTAATGGTGGCATGGGGACACGAATTGCCTCGCCTACAGACATGGGATTGAGTCCGAGATCGGAGTCACGAATAGCCTTTTCAATAGCACCCGCCATCTTTTTTTCCCATGGAATAACGCCAATCGTGCGTGCATCAATCAAATTAACATTGGCTACCTGATTGACAGGCGTGGGTGCGCCATAGTAATCGACCATAACATGATCAAGCAAACCGGTATGCGCCCGGCCGCTTCTTACTTTGCTCAGATCGACTTTCAGAGCCTCGAGGCTTTTTTGCATTTTTGTTTCAGCAGATTTTTTTACGTCGGCAATCATAATAATTTTCCCATAAGCAGCGCCATTTGCAGCAATAAATAACGAACGAGAATTAAAAACTATCGTTTTATCAAGCTAACTAAATCATCACAAAGGTTCCTTCATCTTCACCAATGATAATGCGCCTGAGCGCACCCGGCTTGAAAATACTGAATACATTGAGTGGCAATTTCTGGTCTCTGCATAATGTAAGCGCGGTTGCGTCCATAACTTGCAGGTTTCTGGCAATGGCTTCATCGAACGATAATTTTGGAAAACGTGTTGCCTGCGGATCAACATGGGGATCACTTGAATATATGCCATCTACTTTAGTCGCTTTCAGCACAATATCTACACCCATTTCCATACCGCGTAAAGCCGCGGCTGTATCTGTGGTGAAAAAGGGATTTCCAGTGCCGGCTGCAAAAATAACAATCCAACCTTCTTTCAAATAACGCATAGCCTTGCCGCGAATGTAAGGTTCCACAACCTGGTCAATACGCAAAGCCGATTGAATGCGGGGTATTAATCCCACTCGCTTCATTGCATCTTGTAATGCCAAGGCATTCATCACTGTTGCCAGCATACCCATATAATCGGCAGTAACACGCTCCATGTCGCCATTGGCAGACTTCATTCCACGAAAGATATTGCCACCACCGACCACAATAGCAATTTCGACTCCGAGTTTGTTAATTTCCTCAATTTCAGCAACAATCCGCCTGATCACTATTTGGTTGATGCCATAATTATCCTCGCCCATCAGGGCTTCTCCGGATAGTTTAAGCAAAATGCGCTGATATCGAGTTGTCATGAACAGTGTGATTTAAAATAAAAGTGCGGCAATCAAGTTTATTTTGTCTGTCCCATTTGTGCTTTGACTTCTTCTGCAAAGTTTTCGGTTTTCTTCTCGATACCTTCACCCACGACAAACATGGTAAAGCTGTTCACAGTTGCAGATTTCTTGGCCAACAGTTTTTCGACTGTCTGGTCCGGATCTTTCACAAAAGGCTGGCCAAGCAATGTGACTTCTGCCAAATACTTGGCAATGCGACCGCCTACCATTTTTTCGATAATATCGGCTGGTTTGCCGCTTTCGGCTGCTTGAGCGGAAAATATCTGACGTTCATGTTCAAGCACTTCTGAAGAAACCTGTTCTTTGGAAACACATATAGGTTTGCTGGCCGCAATATGCATTGCCAAGTCTTTTCCCAATGTCTCGTCCCCGCCTTTATAGTTGACCATGACACCAATTTTGGTTCCATGCAAGTAAGAGGCCAGCTGATCATCAGTTATATGATAAGCGCATCGGCGTATGCTGATATTTTCACCAAGCTTCATTATAAGCGCTTTACGCACGGCTTCAACGGTTTCTCCACCAGATAATGGTGTTTCACCAAGTAACTGGACGTCAGTAATTTGCTTTGCAGCTATCAATTCAGCCAAGTCATTAGCGAATTTAATGAGATCATCGTTCTTGGCAACAAAATCAGTTTCGCAGTTTACTTCAACCAACGCACCATTTTTCCCATTGGCAGCAATAAAAACACCGACAATACCTTCTGCAGCAATACGTCCGGCTGCCTTATTTGCTTTTGCGCCGCTTTTTATTCTTAGCAGATCTTCGGCTGCCTTCATATCACCGTCAGTTTCTGTCAGGGCTTTTTTGCATTCCATCATGCCAAGACCCGTTAACTCACGTAATTCTTTTACCATGCTTGCGGAAATCGCCGCCATATTCAATTTACTCCAGATACAATTTTAAACAAAAAAAATGAACTCTGAATGCCAACATTCATCAGAACAGAATGATGCATCATTTTTTATTGTCTAATGCGCAGAAATAAATTCCAATCCATTGATCAACAAAGCTTTTTCAATGATGAAAATCTACGTACATTAGAAATCACTACTGCTAGAAAAAAGAGGCGATTGCGCCTCTTATCTGTGTTAGTCTTCAGCACTCATTTCGACGATTTCCTGAATCGCCTGACTACGTCCTTCCAGAACCGCATCCGCAACACCGCGTGCATACAAACGTATGGCCCGGCTGGAATCATCATTGCCTGGGATAATATAATGCAATCCTTCAGGATTATGATTGGTATCGACCACGCCAACTACCGGGATACCTAGTTTTTCGGCTTCTGTGATGGCACCTTTCTGGTAACCCACATCCACTACAAACATTGCGTCCGGCAAGCCTTTCATGTCTTTGATGCCACCCAGGCTGGCATTTAATTTATCCAATTCGCGCTGCATGTCCAGCGCTTCCTTTTTTATCATCTTGTCCAGCGTACCATCTTGCACCATCGTTTCCATGTCGTGCAAACGCTTAATGGATTGCTTGATAGTCTTGAAATTGGTCAGCATACCGCCAAGCCAACGCTGATCTACATAAGGGGAACCACAGCGCGCCGCTTCCTCTCGTATGATATCGCGGGCCTGGCGTTTGGTACCGACGAACAAAATAACACCTTTGTTCGCTGATAGCTGGCGTGCATAACTCATGGCTTCTTCGTACATTTCCAGCGTGCGTTCCAGATTGATAATATGGATCTTATTGCGATGGCCAAAGATATAGGGGGCCATTTTTGGATTCCAGAAGCGTGTTTGATGACCAAAATGAACACCTGCTTCCAGCATTTGACGCATTGTTACTGACATAAATTCTCCATTAAGGGTTGAGCCTCCATTCATCAAGTGACTTCGTAGTATCAATAACGAAGCACCCTCTTAAAAGTGAAACAGATGAATGTGTGAAATAAAACAATCAAATGATAGAAAATGCTTGTCGCTTACCGCTGATAATTGCG
>DOOY01000059.1 GCA_003514765.1 Nitrosomonas sp.
TCATTCCAAATCCCCTCCCATCAACAGCGTCATGAATTTTTTGCGTGTTTCACTGGATGCATCCCGATACAGGGTGTATCTGGCATGCTGGTGAGGTTGCGTGGCATCCATCTTGATGCCCCATAACGGAGACAGATTCATGGGCAGATTGGAATAGCGTACATCAATCAACACATCGGGCCGTTCTTGCCAGATGGCAACCAGACCATCGGAAAAAGTGGTGAAACGTTCGATATCATCAGCCAACATGGAAGGCACCGGTAACTCGGGCATATCGCGTGCCAAATCAAACAACTCGACAGAGTCTCCCGGATAAACGCGCGCATCTGAGAACGGTCTAATCCGTATTGCATCTACATATAAGCGGCCGTCAGTCTGATAAATCGAACGCCAGAGCACCAGATTGGCCAGCGTCGGTTTGACCAGCAACCGTTCAATAGCATGCCCCCTCTCTTGGGCTAAAGTTGCAGCAACGTTTTCGGCACGCTGCAATTGAATCCAGCCCAATGACAGATAAATGCCTGCCAGTAACAATCCCATACGTGCCGCAGTATGCGTGTATTTCTTGAATGCAATTATCACCGCAGTCAGCAATATCAGTGTAAATACCGGATCAATGACGGAAATAATGTTAAACGCCAGACGATCACCATTCAGTGGCCATAACAAATGCGTGCCATAGCTGGTAAAAGCATCCAGCACACCACTCAGGCAGTAACCCAGGAAAGTGAACAGATAAATACGCGCAAACGGCAATCGTTTGCGCAAAAAAGGCCATAACAGGAAAGCGGCAATCAGCGCGCCCAACGGCACGAAAAAAATAGAATGCGTGAAATGCCGGTGAAATTCGATATTGAGCAACGGGTCGTTTTCAGACCGAATCAGAATATCCGCATCAGCAATAATCCCCGCAAAAAAACCGACACCCGCAGCAATGCGTGTTTCATTATTTTTTGCCCCCGATTGCGCCATACCTGCACCGAGCAAACCTTGTGTAAACAAATCCATAGTGTCTGAAAAAGGTAAACAGAAATATTGTATGCATGTCTGTGATCACTGCAAATATAACAATGTCAGGGCATCATACAAAGTGATGATTCAAACTTTTTATTCTATAATCCGGATGACATTTCAGCGCCTCATTTTTTATTAACAGCCAGTTGAATACACAAAATTTCACAGATAATCAGACTTGTTGACACCGTATACCTTCATTCTATAAGCCAATGTGGATGGCTTGATACCAAGCAACTCAGCAGCACCATCCGCACCCGATATACGCCAGTTTGTACGCCGTAAAACGGTAATCATATTTAATTTTTCTTTTTCACGAAAAACAGCATCAGTCACAAATCCAGTTTTTTCAGTTTGATCAAATGGTGGCATCGGTTTCGATTTCCCATTTTGGGCATGGCCTGGCATGGCAAGGTCGAGTCTCAGCCGATGACCCGTGGTAAGAATAACCGCTCGTTCGATTATATTTTTGAGTTCTCGGATATTACCCGGCCAACTATAGCTATTCAAAAATTCGAGCTGTTGACGAGTCAATGATAATGGTTCGCGTCCAAATTCCTGGCAAATATTTTTCAGAAACTGTATTGCAAGTGGCCCGATATCCTGGATTCGTTCCCGCAGCGGCGGCACCTCGATAGGAAAAATGCTCAGTCGATAATATAGATCCATACGAAATCGTCCGGACTCAACCTCTGCTTTCAAATCACGATTAGTCGCAGCAACAATACGCACATCTACTTTAATCGTTTTGTCATCGCCCACACGTTCGAACTCTTGCTCCTGTAATGCACGTAATAATTTCCCTTGTAAATCGAGCGGGATTTCACCTACTTCATCCAGAAAAAGCGTACCACCTGCAGCAAGGTGAAGCCGACCGACCCGGTCACGATGCGCGCCTGTAAATGATCCGCGCACATGCCCAAAGAATTCGCTTTCAAAAAGCTCTTTAGGAATTGAGGCACAATTAACTTTAACAAGCGGTTTTTCCGCACGGACGCTATTAGCATGAATCGCCCGAGCAACCATTTCCTTACCAACGCCGGATTCACCTAAAATGAGCACACTGGTTGAGGTTCTAGAGACTGCCTCAATCTGAGCCAGTGTACGTTTCAATGCCTGGCTTTCACCAATAATCTCACCGAAATTAACGGTGATATTAATTTCATCACGCAAATAATCGCGTTCCCGTTCGAGCAGTTCTTTTAAAGTTTTTATTTGAAGATAAGCTGCCTCGCGTTGCTGCTCGTTTTTCCTGCGTTCCGTAATATCACGATAGACAACAACAGCCCCTTTTACCTCACCATTCTCACGAATAGGTGTACTGGTATATTCAACAGGAACCGGTGTCCCGTCTGTACGCCAGAAAAATTCATCATCTCCCTGGTGCACCTTGCCATCTGTAAATGCGTTATAAATTGGACACTCACTACTTGGATAAGGCGAACCATCTGGATAGGAATGATGGTGAATATCGTGTAATGATTTCCCAATGACATCTTCAGCACGCCAGCCCAATATCCGGGTGGCCGCTTCATTAACAAAGGTTGTATTACCATGTTTATCAACGCCGTAAATGCCCTCCCCCACAGCGTTGAGAATCAATTCATGCGTCGTTTGCAATTGATTGAGCTTATTGACCGCCTGGGTGTAATCTGCCATCTCGGTGAACACCAGCAATGCTTGCTTCTGCTCATCGTCAGTTTGTCGGATCCTCCAAACCGACAATAATCCATTCGGTGTTGATTTAATTGAAGAATCTATTTTTTTCAAAGATATTGTCCTGCCGAACACTTCACTGTTCTCATGTATCACCTGCCTGATTTGATTCTTAAGAGAGGATACATTCTCATGGCTAAATAATTCCTCCACTGGCAGTGCAATCGCAACTGTATCTGATAAGCCCAGATATTTACGCCATTTTGGATTGATATCACGGCAGACAAATCCCTTATCAATTACAGCAATAAACAGTGGCGAATAGCGAAAATGTTCATTAAACGCGTTAATCATTATTCAATAAATCACAGTTTTTTGTGAATCGTATCACAAAATTTTAAGAATCATAAATTTTTGGTACTTTATTAAACAATAAATTAATTATTTATCAATAGGTTAATAGTTGGCATGAATATTGATATACATTGAATATAAATTTTCTCATAGCCATATTCAACGTTATCAATATTACAAGGTGATTTTCATGATGATTAACACTCAATTCCGGCAGTTCCAGCTTTGCCGCATGGCAGACCTGATTCCTGTAACGGTGCAACATAAAACCAAAAAAAAATCTCAATCAGAAAACAATAACCAAGTCATTATGTCAC
>DOOY01000058.1 GCA_003514765.1 Nitrosomonas sp.
GTTAGATATTCAGAAATAGCGAGGAACTGAATGTGATTGGTAAGGCTTTAGGAAACTTAAAGATAGTTTCAAAAATTGGTGAAGGCGGTATGGGCGTTGTGTACCTTGCTGAAAATATTCAGCTAAACAATCGATTTGCGGTAAAAAGTCTTGCCGTTACCTTGACCCAAGACAGCGGTTTTCGCGAGCGATTTAAGAAGGAAGCCCTTAATCAAGCCTTGCTTAGTCACCCAAATATTGTTCAGGCCATTGATTTTTTTGATGAGGACGGTCAATTCTTCTTGGTGATGGAGTATGTCAATGGTCAAGGACTTAATGAACTCATCAAAAAAACTGGGAAACTATCTGAAGAAGAAGCACTGCGGATTCTCAAAGATATTTTAAGAGGCTTGAATTTTGCTCACAGTAAAGGAGTTATACACCGGGACATTAAGCCCTCTAATGTCATTGTTGATGAAGACGGCAGAGCAAGAATTACAGATTTTGGTATCGCCATTCTAGTTGGGGAAAAACGCCTCACAACCCCGGGAGCCAATGTCGGCTCCTCGTGGTATATGAGTCCTGAACAGATTGTAAATCCTACAAAAATTGATCATCGAAGCGATGTTTATGCCGCCGGAATTGTTTTATATGAGATGCTGACTGGGGATGTGCCATTTGATGGTGAATCGGAATTTACCATACAAAACAAACAAGTCAAAGATACTGTTCCAGACCCTTCGAAGAGAAATCCCCTAATTACTCAGGAATTAAAAGAAATAATGATGAAAGCACTCGAAAAAGATCCTGACAAACGGTTTTCTGGGTGTGGAGAATTTCTGAAGCAAATAGAAGAGTATGAGAAACGCTTCAATATTAACCGGCCTATTCCTCGATGGAAAATTCTCATTGCGGTAATTGCCGTGGTTAGTATCATTGCCGTTGCTTATAAGTTTGGATCCAAAGATTTAAGCGGCGAGTATGATAACGCTTATGACTGGATTAGAGATGCTACAGAAAAAACATCAATTATATGCAGAGAAATAAAAACTTTAAATGTGCATCAGCGTCGATTCCATACAGCAAGCAATGCAGTCGGTTCAGATAAAAAGTATGCAGATTCTATTGCTGACAGAAAACAGCAAATACAGGATCTTGAAAATAACATTAACGACTATCTCGACAGCTATTTGGAAAATATTGGAGAACTAAGCAACGTAGAAAAAGCTATAGTCGACGAAGAACTACGTAAATATAGTGACGAGCTAGCTGACAACGAGAATTTCCATCGAATCAGATTTACCCAAATTGTGATGCGGCATTATCTTGAAGCGAGCACAAAAGGTAAAATTAATGTAAATATTGAGGATATGAAAGAGCTTTGCCATAAGAAATGATATTCTATGAAAACTCGAACCAAATCTATCCTATGGTTAATTTATATGTATTAGTTCAGATCTGATCGACAGAATCGCTTGGTAATTAAGATACGACAAAGTCGCTTGGTGTTAACAGCAAAAGTTGTACTAGCTCAGACCTGATCTGACAGTTACCCGCTTTTTGGGTTTCTGTCAGCATGATTCCGCTTTCGTTAGAGAGCAATGAGACAATTATTTCTTAAGCAATCAACACGCCTAATGTAACTTATTGATATAGATAAATATCCTCATTAAGCATGTCTATGATTTCTTTCTTCAACGCCTCATTCCTTTTCTCTTTCTCCGATATACTGAGGTGATTTTCACTATTCAAGGTTTGAATTTTTATTAAATAATCATCCAGACTTTGCGATAACTCATCCCTTTTAATTCGTTCTGCGTCAGTAACCGCTTTAATTTTAGAATTTGCTACCTTTAATTTATCTATCTGAGTGCTCAACTCATCCAGTGTTATATTTTTTTGATTTAGCTCCGATAGGAGCTTGTTCTTTTCATATAAGAGCTGCTGTTTTTGATCTTCAAGTACCGCAAGCTCGGACTCCATCCAAGCTATCCGCTCCTTTTTTATTTGGTTATCATTTTTCATTTCTAATAAAGCACTTTTGCATCCGGACATGGCAAGGCAAAATACTATCAATAATATTTTCATCCGCCTGTGCATTTTAACTCCCAGGCAATTAAGACTTTTCGTGGAAACAAAGTTGCATTGATAAACATTCAAATTCTCTGTTTTATTGTTGCAAATTCAGCCCCAAGCAATTCCATCTCTTTAACGCTTTCTACTAGTTTTTGGTATTCAGCATCTAACTCTTTTGATTGTTTACCTTCAGTAGAACTAGAACGAAAAGCTGTTATTGAATCTAATTCTTTTTTAGCAGATGCCAATGCAAGCTGGACATCATCATACTCTTTATTAACTTGTTTCTTTTTATCTTCGAGTTCCTTCGTTTTGTCAGTATGGCTGTTAGCCTCAGCTTGCAATGAGCTGATATCTTGGTTAAATACAACAATCTTTTCCTGGAGATTCTGATTGATCTCTTGCATTTCACCGTTGATATTCCTTGCAACCTGTATCTGTGTATTTAAGTCATTCTCTTTACCGATTAGTTGCTGATGATGTTTATCAATTTTGTTTGCATACATATACCCCCCAATGCCACCAGCTATAGCCCCCGCGGCAGCTCCCATTGCAGCACAGTCGGCACCACAAACAATAGCGCCGATAGCAGCACCTAGACCAGCGCCTAGACCTGTTCCCATTGCGGTTCCCTCTGTTTTAGCTTGTTGACCTGGAGTGGCGCAAGCACTTAACAATACTGCAAACATCATGATGATTAACGACTTTTTCATGGCTTATTCCTATAAAGTTAAGTTGTTCTTTGGCGGGTCTTTTCCCCATTTTTACAGCCGACCTTTATCATCTTAATGTAAAAATATTATAATCAACAGGTTACATT
>DOOY01000008.1 GCA_003514765.1 Nitrosomonas sp.
AAGCGGCCAAGCTGAAATACCACGCCGCGTTCATATTCGCGCAGCACTTTGAAAGCACTGGCAAAAAAAAGTACGGCAATGCTCAGAATAATCAATAAAATATCCATCCGGTTAACCCTCCTTGATTTGATTTGCGGTATTCGAATAAGGCTCAACTTGCAAAACCAGTCCATTAACTGCGGTGACCCGAATTCTTTCGCCGCGTTTTAGCGGTACGCTGGTTTTTGCCTCCCATCTTTCACCCTGAATTCTGACCCAGCCCTGCCGATCGAAATCATCCAGTACCTCTCCGGTACTCTGCTCAACCTGCTCCATACCGCTGACCACGGGGCGTTGTCGCGCTTTGATCGCCATACCTACAACCGTCAGGAAAAATGCGGCCGATAACAGAGCAACCGTCACAATGAGCGGAATCGATACGCCATATCCGGGAACACCGGTATCCAGCAACATCACAGACCCGATAACGAACGCAATCATGCCACCAATACCCAGCGCGCCAAAACTGGGCACAAAAACTTCTGCGAGCATAAAGGCGATACCAACCAGGAGTAAAGCCAGCCCTGCATAGTTAATGGGCAATACCTGAAAAGCGAATAATGCCAATACCAGGCAAACGGCACCGACAACACCTGGAAAGATCATACCCGGATTGGAAAATTCAAAAATCAGTGCATAAATACCGAACAACATCAAAATATAAGCGATATTCGGATCTGTAATAATCGCCAGCAAACGTGTGCGCCAATCGGGCTCAAAATGTTCAACAACCATTTGTTGCGTTGATAATGTTCGCGCTTGACCCGAAACATTGACGGTGCGTCCATCAATGTTAGCTAATAAATCCGGAATGCTGGTTGCAATCAGATCGATGACGCCATTTTCCAGCGCTTCTTCCGCTGTCAGGCTGGCAGCCTCACGTACCGCCCTTTCCGCCCACTCAGCATTGCGTCCGCGCATCTGCGCAAGACCCCGAATATATGCGACGGCATCGTTGACGATCTTGCTTGACATAGGATCCTGTGATGCGTCGTCTGCTGCTTCATCTTCCTCCTGAAATTTGTCAAACGCATCCTTCCCCGGCGTACCTGGCAGGCCGCCAATTTGTACCGGCGTTGCCGCGCCAAGATTGGTAGCGGGCGCCATGGCGGCAATATGACTGGCATACAGGATATATGTTCCGGCGCTGGCTGCACGTGCGCCACTCGGAGAGACAAAGCCGACAACAGGGACCGGCGAAGCAATAATATCCCGAATAATTGCACGCATGGAAACATCCAGTCCGCCAGGTGTATCCATTTGCAGGATAATGATCTGACTGTTTTGTTCTATAGCCTTACTAAAGCCACGCTGCAGGTAATCCTGCGTGGCGGGACCGATAGCGCCGTCGATATTCAACCATAAAGCCTGTTGTGCATTCTGCGCAAATAATGACGGCGGCCACCAGAAAACAATGAGAAAAATGATGCTGTATTTAAAATTCGAGTTGTGCATGCCTTTACCCACATCATTAACCGGTTATTGAAAATCAATCATGTCAGCCATTGCGCCCGTACACGGCCGCGATTTAATGCCAGCCATTGTAATGCAATGATCGCGCTGGCCGAGTTAATTTTTCCCGCTTCCAAAAACTGCAGCGCCGTTTCCAGAGAGGCGACATGTACCTTGATATCCTCTCCTTCATCTGTTGCGCCATGTATGCCACCGGCAAATTGGGTATCCACACGACCACAAAATAACGCAACCCGTTCTGTCATGCCACCTGGACTGACCAGATAATCATACAATGGAATCAAGTCAGTAACTTTGCAATCAGCTTCTTCCAAGCTTTCACGCTTAACCACATCCTCCGCTTTTTCATCGGTTTCAATAATGCCGGCAACGATTTCCAACAACCACGGGCCATTTGGCGCATCCATGGCACCTATGCGAAACTGTTCGATCAGGATTACTTCGTTTCTGAGCGGATCGTAAGGTAAGACAGCCGCCGCATGGCCGCGTTCGAATAATTCGCGTATGATCGGCTGACTCCACTCCCCCTTAAACAAACGATGACGCAAGCGGTAACGGTCTATAGCAAAGAACCCTTTGTAACAAACTGTTTTTTCAAGAATCTCTATATCTTTGCGCGTCATCATCTATGCCTCTGTGTTTCCGGGTAACGAGCGGTCAGTATATTGCGGGATAACTGCGGATGTAAAACAGACACTAACTGTTCGCTGAAAACGCCATTTGTAACAAGCGGAAAAGCGTTGTTTGCTACAGGTTCGGACAATCGCATTGCACATTTCCAATTCCCCTGCTAGATTTAGGGTTACAAAAACAAGTTAAAAACTTTTTCGCTTAAATTTTATCCGATGTCTGTTCTCATCTATAAAATTCATCTATGATCATTTGCTTATATACCATTATTTTTTTAGTGATTACTTTCAAAATGTTGCTTTTAGAAAAAAAAGAATGTCATGCACAATGCCACCGAAATTAAGATTCTGTTAGTCGACGACGACACGTTCATGCTCAAAATTCTGACCAAGATGCTTAATAATCAAGGATTCAAGTCAGTCGAAGCCTGTGACAACGGTGCGGACGCACTTATCAAAATCGATGATATCAACACCCGCCCGGATTTAATATTGCTAGACCTCAATATGCCGAATATGGATGGCATTGAGTTTGTTCGCTATCTAGTGGAGCGAAAGTATCAAGGCAGTCTTATTTTAGTCAGCGGAGAAGATGAACGGATGTTAAAAACCGCAGAAAAACTGGTTCATGCACATAAAATACCCATGCTGGGTTATCTGCACAAACCGGTCAGTCCCGATAAGCTTGCTGCAATTATCCAAAAATGGAAACCACCTGAAGAACCGCACCTGCTGCAGTCCGAAATAAAAGTGTATAGTGCGCAAATGTTGCAATCGGCCATTTCCAACCAAGAATTGGTAAACTATTACCAACCGAAAGTAAGGATAGCGACGGGTGATGTGATCGGCGTGGAAACACTGGTACGCTGGCACCATCCGACAGATGGACTGGTGATGCCGGACCGGTTTATTCACATTGCCGAAAAGTGTGGCCTGATCAATGATTTGACCTGTCTTGTACTTAAACAGGCACTGGCGCAAGCCAAAATATGGCATGAAAGCGGCCAAGTTCTTCGTGTGGCGATTAATGTTTCAATGGACAATCTGGCATCCCTGGATTTTCAGGATCTTGTAGTGAATCTTGCCATTGAAAATGGCATATCGCCGCAAAGTATTGTACTTGAGGTAACAGAAAGCCAGTTAATGGGCACTGATACGCGTGTGCCACTTGAGATTCTGACGCGGTTACGCCTCAAGCGGTTTCACTTATCGATTGATGATTTTGGCACCGGACATTCATCGATGGCGCAATTGCGGGATATTCCATTTGACGAACTCAAAATTGATCAGGGCTTTGTACATCACGCATGGGCGGACGAAACGTTGCGCGCAATGTACGACGCCAGTTTGTCTATGGCCAAACAGCTGGGCATGGAGGTTGTTGCCGAAGGGGTTGCGGATGTGGATGACTGGACATTTCTTCGTCAAACTGGCTGTGATTTTGCGCAGGGAAATTTTATTTCCAAACCGCTTCAGGCCGATGATTTTATGCAGTGGATGGAAGACTGGCAAGGACGGGTGCATGATGGTTTGGTTGTTGACTCAGCTTAACAGCTTACTGATTCAATTGAGCGATTTAGACAGCATAATCTATATGCAAAAAATAAAATCATGAGAAATCTAAGCAGTATAATCAACAGGTTAATTTTCCTTACACCGCTTTTTTTCCCAGCCTTTACCACATATGCATACGCGGACGCGGCCAGTTTTTCTGATAAAAACTTTGGCATAGGTGCGTTAGGATATATTGAACCACGATCCCGGGTAATTCAGGTTTCGCATAATGCAGGTCCTGAAGGCGCCAGAGTGGAACAGTTATTTTTTCAGGAATCCGATCAGGTCGAATCGGGCGCGAGGTTGGCATTGCTTTCCGATTACAAAAAGCGAGAAGCGGAAGTTGCTGCCGCGAAAACCCGTATCAAGGCGCTGGAAGCGCAGCTGGCTTCCGAGAGAGTGGCATTGGTGTTTAATCAAAAAGAGCATCAGCGCTATGAATCGTTATCGCAAAAATCGATGACGACTGCTTCGCTGGCGGAAAATAAACATCTGGCCTTCAAACAATCACAATTGAACATCCAGCGCCTGTCGGCGGAAATCGATAATGCCAAATCCCAACTGCTTATCGCAGAGGCGGAACTCAAGAATACAATTATTTTTGCGCCAATCTCTGGAACTGTCTTAAAAATATTGACACGGCCCGGCGAAAGAATCAATGACCGCGGACTTCTGGAAATGGCGGATTTAACGCAACTGGATATTGTTGCCGAGGTTTATGAATCGGATTTGCCTAAAATCAAAGTTGGACAAAATGCGCGCATCAACGCCATCGGTTTTGAACAGATTTATAACGCCAGAGTCAGGGAGCTGGGGTATCAGGTTAAAAAAAATGATTTAAACGATACCGATCCACTGGCTGATAGAGACAATCGCATTGTGGAAGTGCGCTTGACACTGGAATCGGATGCGGTTGATAACTTGAAACACCAGATTTTCCGTCAAGTACGCGTGCAAATCGAACCGTGAAAATCATTAATGCATGGTATTTCCCGGCACGTCTGGCCTGGCGGCAATTAATTCATGACAAGCCAAAATTGACCGCCGCCATCAGTGGCGTTTTGTTTGCCTGCGTGCTGGTTTTTATGCAA
>DOOY01000164.1 GCA_003514765.1 Nitrosomonas sp.
GATCAGTTTTGGCGATCAGTCAAACCCAACGCTTGGTTTTAATATTGACGACATTTCCACTGTAGCCATGCCCGAACCGGCAATTTTTTCGCTATTTAGCTTAGGACTACTAATGCTTGGCGGTATCAAGCAATTCATTCAAACCAGATAACAACAAAGCTGTTTTTATTTAATAGCTTCGTTTTTTGATTTTTTATCATTTGCCACAAAACTGGAGAAAAATTATGAACACACTACAGGATACAAAAAAACTTATACTTACACTACTGGTTACAATAACACTTCTATTGAGTGTGTCGGCACAAGCCATCGTTTATACGATTAGTAACGAACTTAATGGCAACGATGTCATTGCGTTTGATGTATCAAGCAGAGGTAATATCACGGAAATCGGACGCTTTGATACGCAAGGCCTTGGCACCGGAACCACGCTCGGCAACCAAAGCGCATTAACAACAGATGCCAGCGATCGGTGGTTGTTTGCCGTCAGCCCCGGCAGTGGAGAAATTACCAGTTTCCGGCTGCAGCCGGATGGTTTGCAATTCGTCAACAAAGTCGCTTCCGGCGGTTCTCGTCCACTGAGCGTCACAGTGTTCGGCACATTGGTTTACGTATTGAATGAAGGAGATGGAAATAGCGAAGATCCCGCTCTCCGTTATGACAACATCAGCGGATTCCGGTTCACAGGTGGTGGAATTCTGGAACCCATTCCTGACTCAACACGTATCATCGATTTGACTCAGCTCACGGCACCTGCACAAATCGGTTTTAATAAGTCGGGCACAGTTCTGCTCATTACTGAAAAAGCAACGAATATGCTAACCACATTCGTCATGCAAGCGGATGACACGCCAGCGGTTGCTCCCGTCAAGCGGTCGTCGTTTATCCCTACGCCATTCGGCTTTTCATTTGGGGATCGGGATTACGTATTTATCACAGAAGCAAATAATGGTGGACCTGGCGTGACCGCATCCTATCGCATCGATCGCGAAACCGGAATTGTTTCAAACTTGATTGATTCAATTGACCAAGGCAACGCCACATGCTGGACCGTATTGTCTAGCGACCAGACGGTTGGCTACGCCACTAATACAGCAGATGGTACGGTATCACTGTATCGCGTCAATTTTGACGGCACAATGGAGTATTTCTTCTCTTCAGGTCAAGACACACCTATTCCCAGCGGAACAGGAATACGCGATGCAATTTTGACGCAGAATAATCAATTCTTAGTAACACTGAATAATGGAGACAGTGTTATCCGAGGATTCTTTGTAAACCGAACGGGCGCCATTTCACCAAGAGGTACGGCAGCTATTCCAGCAAGCGCCTCTGGACTCATTGCTCGATAAGAATCAACATTGCAACAGAGAAAAACTGAGGAAATTATTTGTATAAACACGCCACCGGTTAAAAGCCGGTGGCTTTACGTTACGGCTCAAAACCGAATTAATCAACCATTTGACCGTTCTGCAATAATAAGATTTACAAATCCCATATCAGATATTTTAGAGCGGCTTCATGCTAATGATCATATTGAGAACATTAGCGTTTTGAAACCAATTTATTGTCCAGAATGGCTGCAATCAACTTGGATTCAATTTCCAGATACTGCTTATTGTTATTACGGGATACTGAGGATTCATACCACGCCGGATTTTGGCGTAATGTACTGATGAGTCCTGCCCAGTTATCAGGTAACTGTGTTTCCTTGGGCGTATCGACCTGCACCGTGTCACAGGCTGCATGGCCGCGATGTATCAGTTTTTCCAGTAATTGTTTTTGGCGCAGATACAAAACCTGCAGTGTATTTTCATCGACACACAGCCATTTTGTACCTTGTACAGTTGCTTTGATCTCATCACCATAACGTCTAAAAGTAGACCAGCTTGCCCCTGCCAGCGCGCCCAGTGCACTCGCAGCCCCCAGGCTCAAGCCACCGACCATAAGATCAATACCTGCACCCGCTGCCGCCCCTTTCGCTGCAGCACTGCCGACATCCAGCCCGTAAGCTTTGAGTATTCCGGGCGCGAAAATATCGAGTTGCCATTGGCCATTACTGACTGGAATTTTTTGAATGGCCACATCCTTTTCTGAAAAATTAAAAATAGACAGTAGATCGTTAAGACATTTTTGCTCCGATTTTCGTACGAAATTATGTATCCGGTCTTCATGCAATGAATCCGTTAACTGATCACTCTTCGAACGCTTATTTTCACGATAACAGGCAACACCGACAACCAGTTCAGCAATACGCTTTGCGCCGGACAGGCAAAGTTGTTTCCATACTTTGGCACGATGATCAATCAGCTTTTGCAAATTATCGTAATGCGCTTCCACCAGCGTTTGAATTTTCTGGTACAGGCGTTTTTCAGCATCAAATGTAAATGCAACCGTATCAAATTCCAGTGTTGCATGGATGTTGTAGGTAGCCAGTTGTTCGCGCCAATGGGACAGTTCCTGCTTATGCCCGGCGATAAAATTAAAGACCGGTATAACCGGCTTTGCCGATCGGGTCAGTATTTCCAGTTCGATACGGTATTTTTCCAGAAAAGGCTCGCGTACATCAATAACATACAACAACACATCGCTGCGTAAAACCTGACGGATCACTTTTGCTTCCTGTTCCAACGGATCATGTACCGAGACATGAGCAACAAAATCTTCCAGTATTTTCACAGGAGCGGTCGATCTGGATCTGGCACTTACCTTTTTTAAATATGCAAACAGCGCATGCGTATCTTCCAGTCCCGGCGTGTCATGGAGATTCAAGACAGGCAGATCGCCCGCAGAAATTGTAGCCTGCTCAACATGACGAGTCGTACCTGCGGCATCTTCAATCTCGCCAAATTCAGTACTGCGCAACATCGTCCGAATCAGCGATGTTTTACCGGTATTGGTATGCCCAACTACCGCAATATTCAGTAACGAATGTGAAGCAGAATTGTTATTTACCATAAATTGCTTACCGAGTAATCACATGTTCAGCCGGAATTTCACAGGCTTCCGCCAAGCGAAACCAGGCCAGTTCACGACTGTTTGTCACGGATACAGCAGGATCCTTATTCAACAAAATCAGCCATGGTTTACAGCTTGTAGCGGCGAGCAGATCCCTGACGATGCGTTGAACACCTCTATCCGGCAAGCGAAAAACTGCCACACCGATCACCAATGACCCATTGAGTTTTTTCACGAGTTCAATAGCTTCCTTATGCGTTTGCTGATCAACAATATTCAAACGACAGGTTACGAAATCCGGCCAGTTGATCTGGTCATCCAGTTCGATACCCAAGGCATGCGCATTGACTGGGATTGTATGATTAACCGGGTGCTGCGCAACTTCTGCAGGCCGCTCACCGGCCAGAGGGTCCGCATCGATAATTTTTGGATTTACTTTGCGTGCCATTAAACGTTGGCGCAAGTCAATATAATAGGGCAAGTACAAATCCAGCTTGAATCGATGCTCCGACCATTTCAGCATTAGCATCGATAAGGCGAGCAATAAAATTCGCGGCAGCAAACCATAAACCAGTAAAACGCCAATCAAAAACCGTGCCCAGGCTCCTCGTGTTGCTGCATCCTGCCTGCCTGCATCCATTCTGCTGGCCGCGACCTGCTGACTATCCGGTATTTTCAGTTTAATATAGGTTAAAGGTTTGCCCAATGACTCAGTCAGTTTAGGCAGGCTGCTCTCTGGCAATAGTGTAGTCCCCCAGATAAAATTGTATTGTTTGGCCAGCATAAGCAAAATCAATAATATAAGACCCGCGGCAAGATAAACCAGCCAGAATTGGTGCGTCAGGATACTGATACGCCATTTTCCGACATCTCCGGCCAGACAACTCTCCCACCAAGCGTGCCTCGCCAGTGATTCAGCTGTTTCATTTTCTTTTTTCCGGAACGGCAGCCAACTCGCCAATTGTGCGGCAACGCCGCTACTCAAGCCCTGCAAATTAAATGTGATACCGGTCAGCCACAATAGCAGCGACAACAGATTAAATCCCAGTAACACTGCAAGCAGCCAATAAATATTCAATGTATGTGATTCACTGACCGCATTACCCGCTGCCAATCCTCCCAGAATAACCGCGGCAATCAGACAAACCCAGCTTGCGTGCTTGAACTGATTCTTTGGTTTTATAATGATATCTTCCAGTCTGTTATCCTGTATCAGACAATTCGCGCGCGCGGAGAGACGCCGCATAAAATCGGTATATTTAAAATCTACCGCAGTCTGGTTCTCCATATTCGCAACGCTGGCATAGGACAGCTCTGCTGTCTTAGCTGACTCTATTCTGCGCAATTGTTCGACACGCACCAAATCAGTGAAAGAATTTTTTTTTGCTGCCATTGATTAAAAAATTGAAGAAAATAAAAAGGCCAATCAAATAATTTAAAAGGTGGAAATTACATC
>DOOY01000125.1 GCA_003514765.1 Nitrosomonas sp.
ATATCGGTCAGGCGCACAGCCAGTTGCTTAAGAGTGTCAAGAGAAATACCTGTTTTAACCGGCTGGTTCCACTTGAAAGGCTTCTTGAATGCCGCCCAGTTGACTGAATAAGGAGATTTATAGTTGTAACGAATATTTTTATTCGGGTTAATGCCCGCGTCCATTGCCTCACGGTAAGCCTGTACCATGGCGTCCGCTTCACTCGGTTTAATAATGTCTGCGGCTTCCAGTTTTTCGGCATAGCGCTGGCGCGTCCCGGGATGCTGGCTGATGATCTGATACATTTTAGGTTGCGTAACCATCGGGTCATCCTGTTCGTTGTGTCCCAGGCGGCGAAAACATACCATGTCAATCACGACATCCTTATGAAACTGCATGCGAAAATCCAGCGCGAGCTCGGTAATCATAACGACTGCTTCCGGATCATCGCCATTGACGTGAAAAACAGGCGCTTCAACCATTTTGGCTACATCAGTGCAATAAAGCGTGGAGCGGCTGTCACGCGGATCCGACGTGGTAAAGCCAATTTGATTGTTAATAATAATATGGATAGTGCCGCCAGTGCCGTAACCGCGCGTTTGAGACAGATTCAGTGTTTCCATGACAACGCCCTGGCCGGCAAACGCCGCATCGCCATGGATCAAAACCGGTATGACTTTATCGCCTTGCCTGTCATGCAAACGATGTTGACGCGCGCGCACAGAACCTTCTACGACCGGATCAACGATTTCCAGATGTGATGGATTGAACGCTAAAGCCAGGCGCACCACACCACCTGGCGTGGTAATGGCTGAAGAAAAACCCTGATGGTATTTGACATCACCAGAGGGCAGATCCTGCGCATATTTTTCTTCGAATTCACGAAACAGGTCAGCGGGCATTTTTCCCAGCGTATTGACCAACACATTCAGCCTGGCCCGATGCGCCATACCAATAACAATTTCATCGGCTCCTGATTTCCCGGCACAGTTTATCAAACCGTCGAGTAAAGGAATCAGACTTTCATTGCCTTCACCCGAAAAACGCTTCTGGCCGATATAGCGTGTATGCAGATACTTTTCCAATCCTTCCGCAGCGATCAATCTTTCCAGAATATGTTTCTTGTATTCACTGCTGTAATCTGGATTGGAACGTTTTGTTTCCAGCCTGCTTTGTATCCAGCGTTTTTGCTCAACCGACGAAATATACATATATTCAGCGCCGATTGAGCCGCAATAGGTTTCTTTGAGTATCTGTAAAATTTCCCGCAAAGGCGCATGATCAGGACCCGCCAATGAACCTGTATTGTATACAGTATCCATGTCACTATCCGTAAACCCGAAATTAGCCGGATCAAGTTCAGATCGATAAGATTTCGAATCAGTTTGCAAAGGGTCCAGCGATGCCTGACTCAGTCCCAGATAACGATGCATATTAATTAATTGCAACACCGCCACCTGCTTACGGTCATCGGCATCCGAATGTGCCGCTTGCATCACTTCAGGCAAAACGATCATGCGATCGGCATCTTCACCGTTTATAGTGTCTCGATTATCTTTCGCCGATTGCGATTCATTCGTGACAACAGCGCTTTTTAGCAGCTGACTGACTGGCTGCCCTTGCGGTTGATGAATCTTGTCAAAATATTCACGCCATGAGGGTTCAACTGAAATGGGATTATGCAGATATTCCTCATAAATGGCCTCGATAAAAGGTGCATTTGAACCAAATAACGGGGAATCCTGCAACTGCTTATTCATATCTGGCAGTCTCAATCAATAATTATTTACGAAAATCAACAGGTACGTCACGCATTTGCGTGCCGGTATACAATTGGCGCGGACGCCCGATCTTGTAATCCGGGTCGGAAACCATTTCGCTCCATTGCGCCACCCAGCCAACCGTCCGCGCCATTGCAAAGATCGCGGTAAACATGATGGTCGGAATACCCATCGCACGTTGTACGATACCCGAATAGAAATCAACATTCGGATACAGTTTTCTGGTAATAAAATAATCATCTTCCAGCGCAATTCTTTCCAGTTCAAGCGCCAGTTTGAACAAACGATCATTCTGCAACCCCAGCACATTTAAGACTTCGTGACAGGTTTCACGCATCAGCTTTGCGCGCGGATCAAAATTCTTGTACACCCGGTGTCCAAATCCCATCAAACGATAATTTTCATCTTTACTTTTGGCACGCTTGATATACTCATTAATACGCGAGACATCACCAATTTCCTCAAGCATATGTAAGCAGGCTTCATTCGCACCA
Organism: Nitrosomonas sp.; assembly: GCA_003514765.1. GTDB lineage: Bacteria > Pseudomonadota > Gammaproteobacteria > Burkholderiales > Nitrosomonadaceae > Nitrosomonas. The sequence continues at coordinate 2,255 of DOOY01000125.1, forward strand.
CCATGAGCCGGTCCCCACAAACAGGCGATACCCGCAGAAACACAGGCAAAAGGATTGGCACCGCTTGATCCAGCCAGACGTACCGTGGATGTCGAAGCGTTCTGTTCATGATCAGCATGCAAAATCAGAATGCGATCCAAAGCACGTACAATTTTGGGGTCAGCTTTATAATCTTCCGTGGGCAAAGAAAACATCATGTGTAAAAAATTTTCAGCGTAACTGAGATTGTTGCGGGGGTAGATATAGGGCTGGCCAATATTATATTTGTAGGCCATCGCTGCGATGGTCGGCAACTTGGCAATCAAACGCATTGCAGATAACTCCCGGTGACTTGCATCGGAAATATCCATGGCTTCATGATAAAACGCTGACAAGGCACCTACCACACCGACCATTACCGCCATTGGATGCGCATCCCGACGAAATCCACTATAAAACTTGACCAACTGCTCATGCAACATTGTATGATGCTTGATATCCTTGTCAAAACTGGCTTTCTCACTTTCTTTTGGCAGTTCTCCATGCATCAGGAGATAGCAAATTTCGACAAAGTCACATTGTCTTGCAAGTTGTTCGATCGGGTAGCCACGATATAACAGAATACCCTTATCACCATCAATGAAGGTTATTTCGGAACTGTTACTGGCAGTAGATAGAAAACCCGGATCATAAGTAAATAATCCACTTTTGGCATGCAACTTACGAATATCCACCACATCCGGCCCCATGGTACCTGATATGACGGGAAGTTCTACGGGTTTACTGCCGGCTCCAAGATCCAAGGTTGCTGTGCCTTTTTGTGTCATTTTACTTCTCCACGTATTACAATAATTAACCTACTGGACGTTGTCTCATCTCGTTTCAACTGCTTTGCAGACATTAAGATAAACACTTGGAATGCCTGCTTTCTGTTTCGATGCGTACTTTAGCTTTTCTGTAGCAGTTTTAATACCGGCAGCAGATCATCGTCCATGACTGTCTTTCTTGCGCAAATCAAATCCCATAAATCATTATCTGCAAGCGATAACAAACTTTCAAACTGCATTATTTCTTCATTGTTTAACTGACGATAATATTGATCCATAAAACGCTGAAGAACGATATCTAGTTCCAACATCCCACGCCGGCAACGCCAGTGCGCACGTTCGAATGCTTTCATATCGTTCTTTTAACCATCATATCCTTGATTTTACCAATCGCATCGGTTGGATTGAGTCCTTTCGGACAGGATGCCACGCAATTCATGATGGAATGACAACGAAAAAGGCGGTAGGGATCTTCTAAATAATCGAGTCGTTCCGCTGTCGCCTGATCGCGGCTGTCCGCTAAAAAACGGTATGCCTGCAGCAAACCCGCAGGACCAACAAATTTATCCGGATTCCACCAGAATGACGGACAGGCAGTGGAACAACATGCGCATAAAATACATTCGTAAGCGCCCTCCAGCTCAGCACGTTCCTCCGGCGATTGCAAGCGTTCTGTTTCCGGGGGCGGGTTATGATTGATTAAATACGGTTTGATAGCGTGATATTGATTGTAAAATTGTGTCATGTCGACAATCAAATCGCGAATAACCGGTAGCCCAGGAAGCGGACGCACTTCTATAGGTTCGCGTAACGTTTTCAATGGCGTGATGCATGCCAAGCCATTACGCCCGTTGATATTCATGGCATCCGACCCGCAAACGCCCTCCGTACAAGAGCGCCTCAAGCTCAGGCTGTCGTCAACAGATTTGATTCGTATGAGCGCATCCAGCAACATTTTGTCAGTTGCGGCCAGTTCGACATCATAATCCTGCATATAAGGTTTATCATCTTTTTCAGGATCATAACGGTAAATAGAAATTTTCATCGTTGACTCCTATACTTCTACTTCCATATTGACATTAATCGCGCACCTGAATGCGCCACCACAAGAATTAAGACGCAGTTTAACAGATGGACGGTAATATGGTACAGGACATATCCCAAAGCGGCTGCAGAGGGCCAGTATTCCAGCAACTTCTCAAATTTATTTAGCCGTATTTCTTCCGGTTGCGCCTGCGTCTATTGTGCGCGCGGCGCGCTTCCACGTCAGTGAGCGGCGCGGCCTTTTTATGGGCATAGGGATTGTGTCCGACTTTAAATTCTATCCGTAACGGCGTTCCCGCCAGGTCAAAAGTCTCTCGAAAATAATTCTCCAGATAACGCCGATAGGTTTCAGACACATGATCTAACATACTTCCGTGAATGATAATGCGCGGCGGATTTGATCCTCCTTGATGCGCATAGCGTAATTTAGGCCGTGACATACCGCCACGGGGCGGTGCATGTTTTTCAACCGCAGTATGCAAAGCCCGGGTTAATCGCGGTGTAGACAAGTCAGCCATTGCAGCAGCATATGCCTGATCAATGGATAAAACCAGTTTTTGTAAACCAGTACCCTCCAAAGCGGATATATAATGCAATTTGGCAAAACCGAGAAAACCCAGTTTACGTGCAAGTTCCCGTTTAATCACTTCACGTTGATAACCATCAAGCCCGTCCCATTTATTCACAGCCACTACCAACGCACGGCCTGATTGCAAAATGAAGTCAGCGATATGAGCATCCTGTTCACTAATCTCACTTCTGGCATCCAGCACCAACACAACTACATTGGCGTCTTCTACTGCCTGTAATGTTTTGATGGCTGAGAATTTTTCAACCGTTTCCTTAACCTTCCCCCGGCGCCGCAGCCCGGCAGTATCGATCAGTGTGTAGTGTTTATTGTTTTGTTCAAAATCGATATAAATACTGTCTCTGGTTGTGCCTGGCTGATCAAAGGCGATTACCCGTTCTTCGCCAAGCAAGGTATTAATCAATGTTGATTTGCCGACATTCGGGCGGCCCACAATAGCAATTTTCGGATGCCTGTTCTCATTTTGTGTTTCTTCGAATTCGGGAAATTCGGCTAGCGCAAGCGCCGCCAGTTCATTGACATGGTCACCATGCAACGCTGAAACCGCATAGGGCTCACCAAGACCCAGCTCATAAAACTCAGCGGTGACTACCGCTGCAGGCATGCCTTCTGTTTTATTAACAATCAACAGAATTTTCTGATCTTTTTTCCGTAATTGTTCGGCGATGATTTTATCTTGTGCAGTCATACCCTGACGGCCATCAACGATAAACAGCACTTTATCCGCCTCGTCAATTGCCTGTAAGGATTGTTGCGCCATCGCATGCATAATCCCATCTTTGACTACCGGTTCCAGACCGCCGGTATCCATAACCAGATAGGGTTTATCCCCTACTCTGCCATGACCATAATGCCGATCCCTTGTCAAACCTGGAATATCTGCAACCAGCGCATCGCGACTGCGTGTCAGGCGGTTAAACAGTGTTGATTTGCCCACATTGGGGCGACCGACCAGAACAAGTGTGGGCTTCATCTTATTTGGATATGATTACTTTGCCAGTACGTTACATAGAGAAAATGTTTGCTAG
>DOOY01000023.1 GCA_003514765.1 Nitrosomonas sp.
GTGTTACAGTTATTTATGAACGACTCCTAAGTAAATTATTACCCAACTTAAGCCCAGCCAAGGCCAGTTTAACTATAGGAAACAGCAAATCTGTCTGTCACTGGGTTCTGTTGGATCTTAACGACAAGTACTACTGCAACAGCAGAGGGTGTTTTAATTGTGGTGCCTTATGTCAAGGTTTGCAGCACGTCCGCCCACTACCTAGATAAGCGTCATCCATTTACATTGGGCTGGACACGTTGAGTGATAAATGTTCTACTTTCATCAATCAAATCTGAGCGAGTTGTATAATGCAATACTTGTTAGTCAAGTTTCGGGAAGATCGTAAGGTAGTAGTGGATGACCATCTTCTTGGAGCCACAAACCAGGTGATCGAATTAGAAGAAGGAGTGCATAGTATCAGTCTGGCAGAACCTTATGATTTTTATCCTGATAAATGCAGGGTTCTTGTGGTCGATTCCACTGTTGTTAACCCCGTTGTAGTGGAATTCACCTAGCATGTTACTGCGGATAACTTTGGTTTTAACGTTTTGTTTGCTAGCTTCAGGCTGCGCAACTTATATGTTGAATCAACCCTTGGCCGACTACGATCCAAATAAAGGATATCGATTTCCCGGGTTGATCAAGGACGCTTCATTAGACACTTCCAACTCCGACTCCTTATTTGTTTGCCTGGCCTTTTCTGGCGGCGGTACACGCGCTGCCGCTTTTGCTTATGGCGTTCTGGAAAAGCTGCATACCACACAGATCGAGTGGGAAGGGAAAACAAGCAGCTTACTTGATGAGGTAGATTGCATTTCGGGAATATCAGGCGGTTCATTTACCGCCGCTTATTACGGTCTTTTCGGCAAGCGCATTTTTCAAGATTTTCGCGAGCGTTTCCTGGATCGCGACATTCAGGGCGAGTTACTTGCTCGTATACTGAGTCCATTGAACTGGCCTCGCCTGGCCTCGCCCAAATTCAACCGCATCGACTTGGCGACAGAACTTTACGACGAAACGGTTTTTGATGGAAAAACGTTTGATGACCTTGGTTCTCAGGGTAAACGTCCGTTTATTATTATCAATGCGACCGATCTTGTCAGTGGACAATCTTTCGAATTTACTCAGGATCAATTCGATTTCCTGGGTTCGGATCTGGGTAAGTTCCCAATATCCCGTGCGGTTTCAGCTTCTTCAGCCTTTCCTTTCTTGCTAAGTCCCGTCAGCTTAAAAAATTACACACTTCCTCCAGGATTTTCAACACCGGAAGATATAGTAATAGGACTGGAAAATCACGATTACAATCGGCGCCTATGGCATTGGGCTTTCCGTAATTACGAATATTTAGACAAAAACAAACGCCCTTATATTCACCTGATGGACGGCGGTCTTTCGGACAACATCGGTATGCGGGCAATTGAAAACGTCTATCGGCGCAGTGGCGGTTTTATTCGTCAACGGATAAATAGTGCCAATAGGAAAAGTGGCATCAAGAAACTGATTTTTATTGTGGTTAATGCACGTACTGAAAACCAGGACAAGATCAGCAAAAACGACGTACCGCCGGAAATTTCAGAAGTCGGTTTTAAAACCGCCACTATCGCACTGGACAACTACAGTTTTGAAACCATTGAATCCATGCGCGATTTGGTTAATCAACGCCGACAAACACAAGATACCCTGTCCCAGTGTAATCGTAAGATTCGAGAGTGTCCTTCGGTTCAACCTTTCCCCCGGCTAAGCCGGGAAATTGAACCTGTATTTATCGACCTGAATTTAGAGACCCATCCTGATCCAGAAATCAGAAAAGAACTGCAAAGCTTACCCACCAGCTTTGTTCTGCCTGAAGCAGCCGTTACCCGATTAATACGCGCCGGGGGCGAACTGCTGGAAAATTCTGCCGATTTTCAAAAACTAAAAAAGAAACTTCAGCCTGACGCGCCAGATTAACAATACCAGAATCTAAACCCCAGGATATTCATTGTGAACATGACAGAACAGCAGATCAATTCCTCGGCAGACATCAGTCTTGCACAGGCAGCCGACATCAAGCGGGTTTTTGCGAAACAAAAATCCCATGCCCTGACACTGCGCAACAGCACCGCCGACAATCGCATTGCCAAAATCAAGAAGCTGCGCGACGCCGTTCTGGAACGCCGGGAGTCCATATACCGGGCTTGTTATGATGATTTCAGGAAACCGGAAACTGAAGTTGACCTGACAGAAATATTCCCGGTTAAACTGGAAGCAAATCACGCCATTAAGCAGCTGAAAAAATGGATGAAGCCGGTACATGTCATGCCAACCAGGGTTACTTTCGGCACGCGCAGCTACATCCGTCACGAACCGATGGGTGTCAACCTGATTATTTCACCATGGAATTATCCTGTTAATTTGACTTTATGCCCGCTTGTATCCGCTCTTGCAGCCGGCAATACCGCGATTTTAAAGCCGTCAGAAATGACACCTCATACGTCGGCATTTCTGCGCGAATTAATAGAGGATCTGTTTGATGAAAACGAGGTCGCACTGTTTGAAGGTGATGCCGAAGTCTCGCAGCAATTATTAGATCTTCCTTTTAACCATATTTTTTTCACCGGCTCACCAGCTGTTGGAAAAATTGTCATGGCAGCAGCAGCCAAACACTTAAGCAAGGTAACGCTGGAGCTCGGCGGCAAAAGTCCGGTTATTATTGACCAAAGCGCCGATATCAAGCAGGCCGCCAAAACCATGGTTTTTACCAAATACACGAACAATGGCCAGACCTGTATTGCGCCGGATTATGTTTATGTACACCAGGCTGTACAACATGAATTTGTCGCCGAAATCAAACAGGCAATCAATCGCGCATATGGTCAAACCCCGGATATTCAATTGACCAACCAGGATTATGCCCGCATTATCAATAATCATCATCACCAACGCATAAAAGGGCTTATCGATGACGCCATTGAGCACGGCGCTCAATTAGACGCTGGCGGCATTACCGGGAATGATGGCGAGAATTATATTCCACCAACCGTTTTGAGCAATATAGACAAAACAAGCAAAATTATGAAAGAAGAAATCTTCGGGCCGCTTTTGCCGATACTTGCTTTTGGGGATATAAATGAGGTCATCGATCATATTAATTCTAATGAAAAACCCCTGGCGCTTTATATCTTCACTAAAGACCAGGAACTCGCCCGGAAAATTCTGAACGGGACATCGTCCGGCGATGCCTGTATCAATACAGGTCTGATACACTATTTGCACGCTAACTTGCCATTCGGAGGTGTAAACCATAGTGGCATCGGAAAATCTCACGGCATTTATGGCTTCCGTGCTTTTTCACATGAACGTTCCGTGGTACGCAACCTTTTTGCGCCTACGCTGCTGCTGGCGCCGCCTTATAACAGGTTTGTAAAATGGCTGGCAAAATCTGTTGTCAAGTACATGAGTTGACAGTCAAATTATCTGACTGGATTCTGATCTACAAAAGTTGCTACAATTTTTAAACAATTGATTCTGCACGCAGTCAGGTTTATTTTAAGCGATGACTACTAAAAGCGACGTGAATACCAGTGACAGCGAATATAAAGCACTTCTTACCGAAGGCATCCGCTTGCTTGAATCCGGCGAACACAAAGCGGCGCTGGAACATCTACGCAGCTTGCGTCCGGGGGACATGAATGGTGATGGAAACGCGCTGATTGGGCTGGCTTTTTTTCGTAACGAAGCCTACGAAATGGCTGTAAAATACTACGAAGCGGCACTCAGAACACAGCCAGACAACAGTGACTGGCGCGACATGCTGGCGCGCGCCCGGGGAAATTCGGTTTCTGAAATCCACCAGCCGGTCCCGCCGGGTCGCTTTTTTGACCGCAATACCTTGCTGGCA
>DOOY01000330.1 GCA_003514765.1 Nitrosomonas sp.
TCCAACCAATAAAAAACCGCAAGCATAAATCAATAAGAACGGCCCCACCATATATTGTCTGGCTTCAATATAATAAATAAGGCTTACTACACAATAGAGTCCTAAAACAATTTCAAACAGCGGCAATACCGGCGGATTGACGCGATATCTCCTAAGCTCTTTATTTTCGCTAACCCTGTTATCACTGCCGCCGCTTTTGGGCGTTCGCACAAACCCGCTTTTTATTTTAAGCAATGCTTCGAAGACTGCTCGCGAGTTCGAAAGCGCAATGCCCACACCCACACACATCAGCATCGGAAGAAAAAGCAGTTTTTTAAAACCGGCTTTGGTTGCTATCTGGCTGGTTACATACAACGAACTTGGGCCACAGATCGCCACTAGAATACAAAACATACAGACAACCATAATTTGCCACGGCACATTCACGTCCAACGTCAATAACACGGGCAAAGTCAGCATCGACAACAACGCCATGATTGGATGAATACTGTAATGCGTCAAATGCAAAAAAGCCTGGACTTTAGCCGTCAGACCGGCTTGCGAACGCCAGACTTGCGGATAGAGTTTCATGGCTGTCTGAATAGAACCCTTCGCCCAGCGAAATTGCTGGCTTTTAAACGCGGTATACGACTGCGGCAATTCTGCAGGCACGACCACATCCGCAAGAAAACCGGCATGCCAACCGGCCAATTGGCAACGGTACGATAAATCCATGTCTTCTGTCAGTGTATCAGCCTGCCAGCCACCTGCATCTTCAATCGCCTTTTTGCGCCAGACACCGGCTGTGCCATTAAAATTCATGAAAAAACCATTATACGCACGCGCACTTTGTTCAATCATGAAATGTCCATCAATACCGATGCTCTGCGCCTGGGTAAGCACAGAATACGCTGAATTCAAGTGTCCCCAGCGCGCCTGTACAAAAGCCAGCTTATCTTCGGCAAGCAACGGCGGAATCATTTGTTTCAAATAATTTTGATTGGGAACAAAATCGCTATCGAAAATGGCAATCAGATTACCCTTACATACTCGCATGCCTTCGGCCAATGCGCCTGCCTTAAACCCCTGGCGGTTATTGCGCCGAAACACATGAATGTCCTTGCCTGACTGGCGTAACGATGCAACAACCCTATCGACAATTACGCCGGTTTCATCCGTTGAATCATCGAGAATTTGAATTTCATGTTTCGATACAGGATAATCCATCGCAGCTACCGCTCGAATGACACGCTCAGCCACGTTCGCCTCGTTATACAGCGGTATCTGTGTGGTCACATGCGGTAACAAAGCTTCGTCGGCAAAAATTGATTGCGCCGCATCAATGCGTTCACGCATATGCACCGTTACCTGCGGATAAGTTTTCCAGAAACGCCATACCATGTAATAGCAATTGACACCATAAACAAACAACGCCAGGATGCACACTACATAAGCACCTAGTAAAATAATTCCTGTCATTTAATTATCACTATAAATAACATGTGAAATGAATATACGCACAGCATGGATCTGTGAAAAGTATTTTAACACCTTAGTCTGAGCAGGTAACATCTGTGAATTTCACATTAAAACCAGTAAATAAAAACCAAAAACGTTTTCTTACTGATGTTAAAATCTGTATACAAATTGACGGATGATCCTGATACAAAACGCCTATTTTTGAATATTGCGCGTATGAAAGAAAAAAACTGGTGGCTTATTTCTATTTTTATTTCGGCTGTACTGATGATTATTCTGGCCGGCTTATGGTTTCAGATGAACAAGTATTTTGTTGAATCGACAAAACTCATCAATGAAGAAACCACCAATAGATATCTTCAGAAAAACTGGGAAAACAAACTTAAAGAATTTGGTTACACCGATCAACCCACAATCAAAGTTAAAACAGGCATATTCATACAGTCACTGAAATTTTTCAACTCATCTGAAGTTGATCTCTCCGGCTATATTTGGCAACGCTATCAGGATGGTATCCACGATGCAATCAAACCGGCTCCTTCAGAAGTCGGTTTTGTTCTACCAGAGCAGGTTAATACTGGAAATGCAATTACCCCGCAAGAAGTGTACCGGGAACATGCCAACGGCGAAACAACTATTGGTTGGTATTTCGAAGCGACAATTCGTCAGCCATTTGAATACAAGCTCTACCCTTTCGATCACAAAACCGTCTGGGTACGTATGTGGCATCATTTTTTTTCCAAGAACATTGTACTGGTACCCGATTTTGAGGCTTATACATCAACGCAATCAGGTGATATTTTCGGCATAGAAAAAGAAATTGTACTGGGTACGTGGAACCGTGAAGACACATACTTCGACTATAAATACTCCAGTTACGACACCAATTTTGGTATTTCCAATTATATCGGCCAGACGGATTTTCCGGAATTACATTACAATTTCGTGGTAAAACGCAAATTTGAAAATGCATTTATTGTTTATTTACTACCGGTACTGCTGGTTGCGGCACTGCTCTTTGGCGCCTTATTGACCGTGAGTAACAAACCAGACCTGGTTAGTAAACACGGTTTTAACACATCAGGCTTTATCGGCGCTTGCTCAGCATTGTTTTTTGTCGTCATGCTGGCGCATATTCAACTCAGAGAACAATTCTCCGGTTCCGGAATCGTTTATATGGAATACTTCTATATCCTTATGTACGTCTATCTGGTGATTGCCGTAGTGAATACCTATATGTTTTCAATCGGTGCCGCCAGATGGCTAACTTTTATCCACTATCGCGACAATCTGATACCAAAAGTTGCTTATTGGCCTGTAACGCTGATGACGAGCATTCTCATCACGATAGGGATCATGGAATAATTTCATTATTGTGCAACCTCAGCGTGATAACCCGGCCACTACTTTTTAGCGCGTTCTATAAGACTATAAAAATGAGAATGGAAAACTGAATGGCAAGGATACAAACAGATCTATAATTGCAATGGTTAAATTTAAGGACAATTGCAGTGAACTTTACTATCGTTACCACGCACTCATCCCATTCTCTTTCACCAGAACAACTGTAGGATTTATAATCTTTGAAATTGGTCGATA
>DOOY01000299.1:0-7028 GCA_003514765.1 Nitrosomonas sp.
GCCCGCAATACCATCATGCTGTCACTGGCGTTGGCATGGGCCGAAACATTGAACTGCCGGGATATTTTTATCGGCGTCAACGCCGTCGACTATTCCGGCTACCCCGATTGCCGCCCGGCATTTATTCAGGCGTTTGAAAATATGGCGAATCTGGCAACCAAAGCCGCCATCGAAGGCAAAAAACTCACCATTCACGCACCAATCATCGATTTATCCAAACAAGACATCATCCGGACTGGGCTTGTACTCGGCGTCGACTACGGCCTGACTGTTTCCTGTTATCAGGCCGACGAAGCGGGACGTGCGTGTGGTGTTTGCGATGCCTGCCGTATTCGCCGAAAAGGGTTTACTGAAGCAGGGATAGCGGATATGACGCGTTATCAAGTTTAACCGCTCCCGGTTGTTAGTTATTCAAAGCGGGGAAGAGAACGCAAACACAATTCATTGTCTGCGTTAACATCCCCTAAATTTTGGCTTAAGAAGTTACAGGTTACGGCTAATTAACCTGAAGTGCGCCACCGGTGCCCAGACCACCTTCAACATCCTGCGCCTCATAATGTTTTAATGCCTGCACCATGCCATTATAAGCATCAATAAATGCAGCCACGGTTGCTTTGCCGGAAGGTGTTCTTGAAAAACCGCTTAAAGCTGCGCCGCCTCTGCTGCCAAATGCGCCAAGCGCAGCGCTGAAATTACTTGCCGTTGCGCTGCCCTCGGAAGCCGAAATTTGAATGGCCGAGCGAATATCGAACAATGTCAGTGTCACGACAGAAGCTCTCGATTCCATCATGCCACCCAGCTGACCGATCGATGGATGTACAAAAGACCCTAATATACCGGCCACTGAGCCACCGACCTGGCCTGTTGACGCATTATCGATAATGATGCTTGGTTCCATATAATAATCAGCGGCGACACGCTGGCCTGCCTGTTGCTTGGAACCGGCGCGATATTCACCGGAATTGCGTTGAATATCGGTCACGCGTGAAAGACGGCTGTCTGTTCTTAAATTACCGATAGAAGTGATGACAAAACAATTGGATTGCTGCACGGCCAGCCGGATAAGCGGTTCAATTGTCGTGATATTGGTGGAGCTGCCAAACTGGCCGTACCAGTCTGCCGCACGCCCGTCATCCACTGCAAGCGTGCCAAGCGTTTTTTCACAACGCTCCAGTGTTGGATGGGCGCCAACACTGGCGCCGCCTGCTGCGGCACCCGTACTCGCAGTCTGGTATGTTCCCGGCGTAACATTTGCACAACCCGCAAGTGATAAGATACAAATTGAAAGAATCAGTCCCCTGTTTGACCTGATCGCATCCCCAATTTTATCCGGCATCGACATAAATCCCCCTTTGAAAATTTCAATCATTATTTTTAAACTGCATATTATTATTCTTGCGCTTTGATTATAGTATGATATTTATCATATGATTAAATAAAAACTCGAAAAAATGCAATTGCTAATGAAATTAAACTGCTTGCCTGAGAGGGTCGTTTCCGTCATGTTAGCTGTGTTTATAACAGCCTGCGCCGCCCCACCGCCGTATACCGGCTATGACCGGGTTTGTGATTCGTCAGGCTGTTATGATCGTCCCATGAATACCTTTCAGTATCAAGATGCATCCACACCGGCGATGACACCCGAGCAACACCAGGCCGCAGCGTTGATTGCAATGGCCGAAGACGATCCGAGGGCCGCCTACGATCTGAGTTTGCGTTATTTCAGAGGGGACGGCATCAAACGCAACAGTTACCAGGCAATACAATGGATGCGCAGCGCCGCAGACCGGGGCAACCTGGATGCCCAGAAAGCACTCGGAAGACTTTATCTAACCGGTCTCGAAGAAATGGGACCGGATTTCCGCGAAGCCGAAAAATGGCTGTCACTCGCAGCCGCCGCAGGCGACAAAGAATCGGAAGAACTGCTCGCCGAAGCGTCACGCCTCAAACACACCGAGCGGCAACTTTATCTATGGAGCAACCGCTGGCGCCCGGTTTTTCGACGCAACTGGTATTCCAACTACCCCTACCGTTATCAGTGGCGTAATAATGGCTGGTATGGCTACTGATTGAGCGGTATAGTTATTTTCTGCATACAGCGAGTGCAATCCCTACGAAAAATAACCGTACCTGAATATGAAATTCTGAAGCCTTGGTTTTACAAAGGACTTATTACATAATTGGAGTCGTGACATTTCTCTTTTTGTATAACGGCCAAGTCGTCCCATGGAATGCAGTTACTCAGTTTACCCAGCTATTTACAATCAGATGGTTATACTTTCTGAGCAAGCTTATAGCCGAGATGCTGGATCAGAGAATTTGGGGATTAGCTGTGGGTTGATTATTTTCCGATATTACTTCTCGTAGAAAGCAGCTCATTTTGAGAGCTACTTCTTCGTATAATGAATAAGATCAATGATATTTACTGGTTGTACAAATTTGTTCTAACTTTTGCACCAGCAATGGGGTATCAAGAAACCATTGAACATAATCAAATTTCCTGAACAAGCTAAGTGATCGTCTCGACAATGACTCGCATTTGCATCGCTGCTTCCACTAAATAATTGCAGTAGTGAATTCTGTATTTTCTCATCGATAGATGTATCTATTTTTTTCTTTGTCTCGGCAGGAGATGGTGTGATCAATTGAATTGTTTGTTTGTTCTGTTTATCCGTAATAACTGCAAAGATATGATCTACTCTTTCCCCTTTTTTCCCAATAGTTAGAATAATGGGCCCCACCTCATGTAAACTTTCATTTACAATATTTTCAGTATCAATTATTTGCTTTTTCATAACGTTTATGAAAGAACTAATTGGAGTGCCGGTAAGGAATAGAATTGCAGTAAATATTGTTGGTGGAATCGTCAAAATGGAAAAAAATGAGAGTCCAATGATTTCTTTCTTTTTCATAACCACTTTCCTTTTAAAAATTTAAAGTTAATCTGGCAAAATATCTTCGATCAGGGATGTAAATAGGCGCTAAAGCAATAGTATTTTGAAATTGAGAAGATCTAAAGAAAAAATTTTCATCGAGAAGATTTTTTACTTCGAAGCTAAGTAAACCTCTTCGAGAGGGGAATCTGTATCCAGTACTTAAATCCAACAAGAAAAAACTACTTTTTCCTTCAGTTCTTTCAGGATTAGGAATAGAAATAGGCGCTGGATTACTTCTATCATCAAGATCTTGAAATACAAACGTGTTCAAAATACTAGCAAAAAAACCATTTGGATTGAAATACTGAATTTTTATTGGGGTACTTAGTGTTTGTACTTTTGTTGGGCTATTTCCAATAAATTGATAATCTTCTCTACGTGAAAAGTTTTCATATTTAAATTCACCTGTGGCCGACCAATTAGAATTAATAGTTGTGTAAAGATAAGCGCGATAAGTCTGTTCTTTCTGTGAATCTATACCTGGAACTCCTAATGGTTGAATTTTAAGATTGCGAATAAAAGCTTCAGCACCTATATACAAATTATTTCTTATTTGTGCATCCAAACCAATGCCTTTGTTCCTAGATCTTGTGCCATTTGGATCATCAAAAAATTGGTTAAAGCCAGAGACCTGAGTTGGTTGCAAACTTTGTTGACCAATAGCATCCATTTTAACTGCTTCAAAAACGGCTGCTCTAAATCTGATTTCTTTAGTGATATCGTACTGCAGACCTAATTTCGGATTAGCCCTTTCTATGTTTATGTGGGCATTGAAAATAGGATTTGAACTTAGATTATCAACTTTATACGAGTCAAAACTAAAGCCAAGTGTAACTGTAGCGTTTTTTATAATATTCCAGTTTGAATAAAAATATGCATTTCTTTGCTCAGTAGTTATATCGAAAATTGCAAATGAATTGATTAGATCTGATTCAAATTGACTTGCACCACCACCAGCAACAAAGTTGAAAAATTCTTTTTGAAATAAATATTGACTTTCTATTTGATAACGTTGGCTGGTTGTTGATCTACGACCAAGTTCCTGAGAAGAAAATTTTATCTTATTGTCTGCATATATTCCAGAAATGATAATATCTTGATGTGGTGAAATTGCATATCGAGCACCTATGCGAGCGATATCTTCATCAAGTTCCGTTTTAGAAGTATTAGAAAAATTTCGTGGTCTTTCAATATCTCCGTGTTTTAAGCTTCGAGTACGTAATTCTGCTTGTATATTTAGCTTTGGTGTGAATGCATGCTGAATAAAGGCATTATATATGTTGTGGCTTTGATCGTTATTTGGACGAAAGCCATTGGTTTCATAATGAAACTGTCCAAGGCTGACAGATGTGCGGTCATAGAGTGTAGAAAAAACCATTTCATTGCCTAACGTGCCTTGATTGCCAACAACGCCGGAGGCAACCATTTGCGGCTTGTTACGTTCCATGAGAGGAGCAAATTCATTAAATCCCGTTGAAAACGGACCGGTGTTAGTGATGATATTAAGATCGGGTACAACTGCATGCGGTTGAACGGGGTTAACGTTAATCGGTTGAAGTAATTGCGCTTGCAATAATTCACTCACGCGAGCAATTTCATGCCGAGGCGTATTGGCATAGGTGTCCGAAAGAAAACGGTGTGCAGAGTGATTACCTGGGTCATAGCTCAATGATTTAGCGGTTTCCATGATGGCGCGTCGTTCAAAGCCGAGGTTGTCGTAAATACGTGCGAGGCTGGAACCGCGCCCGGCCTGATCCTGATCGAGCAATAGTTTGGAACGGTAGACGGCGCGGTTGTCATTCAATTCGATGGATTTTTGGATATCCCGCAATGCTTCAACGGGCCGGTTCTGTGTTTGTTTTTGAATGGCGTCATAAAACCACGGTGTTGGATCATTTGGATCGCGCTCTTTGGCCAGTTCAAATTGTGTTCCGGCGGTTGCGTAGCGTTTTTCCTCAAAATACGCTTTGCCCAGATAGCTGCGGATCAGTGAATTGGCCGGATCGAGGCTTGCGGCAATTTCCAGTTCGATGCGCCCGGCCTCAAGTTGTCCTTCGCGGATTAAGGCCAGGCCCAGCCCGAGTCTTGGCATCGGGTCTGCCTGATCAAGCAGGATGGCTTCATGAAATATGGTTTTGGCATCGCGCGTGTTGATCTGCAATAAATGCGCAAAACCCAGCACCGTTTGTGTTTTGGCAATCGTCGGATTCAGATTAACGGCTTCCTGCGCCGCTTCTAATGCCTGTTCGAGCCTGCCGAGCGACATTTGCAGTTCAGCGAGTCTTGCCCAGATCAAAGCATTCTGCGGGTCGAGAATCACGGCTTGCCTGACGCTGGCAAGCGCCGTATCAATTTCAAAAGATGCCTGCTGCGCATAGGATAAAGCAAGCCAGGCAGGTACTGATAAATCATTTTGCTCAACAGCTTGCAAAGCCAGTTCAAGTGCTCTTTCCTTATCATTCTGAACAACGGCAATGATTGATTTCAATGCAATGGCGTTGCTGTTATTCGGATCACTGGCTAATACGCTGTCGATGATGTCAAGCGCTTCTTCTGCCTGTCCGACGGACAACAAGTGCTCCGCTTCTTGAAGCTGATTATTGATCTCTTTGTTGTTTTGGTTTCGATGGTAGCCGATAATCGCCGGGTAGTAGAGCGCCCATTGCACGGCATCCAGCGGTTTCACAATGGTCTCTTTCAACGGCGGCCGGTTTTGATAAGTACCCGCCGTTTCATGATCCGTAAGTATGATATTGCCCTGTTCATTGCTTGCGGATACGCGCCCTTCATAAATAACAACCCGTGCATGATCCATTTCAACACCCACAAAAAATTCAGTGCCTTCGACACCCGCATTCAGGAATGGCGTTCTGACTTTGAAGGGTTTCGGTGTCCGGGTGATGATATGGATTGCGCCTTCGAGCAGGTCGATGAGTGACGTGACCTTGTTATCTTCAGTTTCTGGAATGGTAATCGTGGTTCTCTGATCCAGCCGCATCAGACTGTCATTATTGAGCCGTAATGCCGCGCGGCTGTGCTTGCGCACTCTCAGTGAATCGCCCGCACAAAGCGGCATATCCAAAGCAGCGGGTTCCCAAACGGTGGTATGCGCGCGGCGCAATTCGACGATACCTTGTACTGAAACAACCTGTGCAGCTTTCAAAAAGCATGTATCGGCAGCTATTGCGTTGCGTGTCAGCATGAAATGCAGAGAGATAACAATAATGCAAACCAGTAAGCAATTCCAGAATCTGCTTATATTCATTATCATCGCCTTGGGAATAATCATGACATGTTATATGGTTTAATTTTCCGTTTCCGAGATTCCTCAATGAGAAAGAGGTTAACATAAATAAATTTTTTATGAACTAAAACTCACCTGAATCCGCGCCGTTGTTGCGCGATTGTTATTTCAAAAAATGACAGCAATCTAAAATGTATCAATTAGAAAATAATTTCTGGTTTTTATCAGGAGCAGTCTGAAGCGTAATGAATGATATGACTAAGGATCTGCAGTGAATGTGATAATAATTACATCAAAGCAATTATAAGCAACTATCTGTTATTTTTCGGCAAGTTTAATAGTGGAAGGCCATTGGTCCGGCAAAGACTGCGAACAGATACTCAAATAGAATTTCGTGGGTCCATCATTCGGGAAAATCTTAAGAATCTCCGTCCATTTCTGGATCGCAATATGCTGTTGTTGCAGGTAGTCGTTTAATGCGTCTGCAAACATGTCACATAACTGTAATTGCTGGCTGCTGGCTTTTGGTTGATATGCGATGAGTTCGGACAAACTAACCGGTAACGACTTGCCGGCAAACTTGAAGCTGCCTAAGGGACGCGTTAGAAAATGATCTATGCCATCAAGAACTTCACTGGTGACCAATAAATTGGTGCCCAGATACTTGTTTGCACCCTCGATACGGCTGGTTGTGTTAACCAGGTCGCCGATCACACGGTAAATATAATTATTTCTGAAACCAGAACCGAATTTGGTAATGAGCAGTTCACCACAATGGATGCCGATACGCGTGGGCAAAGCCGGGTGGTTGCGGTCATGGTTAAATTGATTAACGTTCTCTACGATGG
>DOOY01000299.1:7220-7910 GCA_003514765.1 Nitrosomonas sp.
TCGCCGATTTTCTCGGAAACCACGCCGTTGTTTTGATTCACAGACCTAGACAAAATATCGAAATATTCATCCATGAGTAGTCTCAATTGCCGGACATCCATGGTTTCAGCAAGTGTTGTATAGCCTTTTACATCGGTAAACAGACAGGCGCTAAAAACGAGTTCGTCTTTGTGTAAATTGGTATTGACATGCCGCGTTAAATCGCCGACAACGCGTTCAGGCGTAAATTGACCGAATAATTCCAGCAGTTGATCACGTTCATGCCGGGCCGCAAGATATTTAAGTATGATTGTGCCAAATATCGCACTGGGAATCACAATGAAAAGCGGGGTAATCAACGGCAGCCAGATACTGACTTGTTTAAACAGCAGCCAGGCGAAAGCGACATAGGCAACGGCGAGGACAACACTGACCGCCATCAGATTCCGGCTGGATAACAGTGGAAAAATCACGCCCAGTGTCAGACCCATGATAAATAGCAATCCCATACTGCCTGCGTATGGGAAAGGCCTTACTGGCTTGTTTTTGAGTAAATTGGCGAATGCGGTGGCGGCAATTTCAACACCGCTGATTTTTACGCCATCAGGATCTGTAAAAACAGAGTGGTAAGCGTCTCTGATCTGTTCGTTTTCAGATTGCGTAGTCGAAGAAAGTCCGACAAAAACAACCTTGCCTTTAACGCGCTCTAGC
>DOOY01000159.1 GCA_003514765.1 Nitrosomonas sp.
GTTCATCATGATCGCTTGTTTGGCCGGATATCAGGATCTGTAAATCGTCAAGCTGCAAACCACACCAGGGCGCACGCAATACTGCCAACCACGCCAAACGATCGGCCGGGTTCGATAATGCACGCGTGAGCATCAATAAATCCTGCACCACAGGTTTATGGTAAAGCGAATCAATTTCCACTGCACGAAACCTCAAACCTGATGATTTCAAAGTTGTAACAATTTCTTTTAAATGACCGCGATTGCGCACTAGAACCGCGATTGAATCTGTTGGATTTTTCTGTCTGGATTGCAATATAACCGCCAGCACTTTGTCCGCTTCGGCAACACGATCTTTCTCAATAGCCGGATGTACGGTAACCGCCCGGCCAGAGCGTTCAGCATGTACTGCTATTGACGGCGTATATGGTACCGCACCAACGGCAATATCCTCATAAGCAGGCATAATTTGCTTAAAAGTATTGTTAATCCAATCGACAATTCCCTGTTGTGAACGGAAATTACTGCACAATGTAATCGGTTGCGGCTTAACAACGCCGATCCCGGTCTGGCGTGCTTGTAAAAACAGACCCACTTCCGCCTCTCGGAACCGATAAATTGATTGCATGGGGTCACCCACAACAAACAAACTTCTGCCGTCATCGGGCTCCCATGCAGCTACCAGTTTTTCAATCAGCTGATATTGGCTGATGGAAGTATCCTGAAACTCATCGATCAATAAATGTTTAATACGATAGTCCAGCGCCAGCGCAAGATCTGTGGGCATCTCACAATCGCCGAGCGCTGCAAGTGCACTTTGTGATACCTCAGTAAAGTCAACCTGACCGGTCAATTGAAATATTATTTTCAGTTGCGCCACTGCATGCGGCAGCAGCCGCGTGATAGCGCCCAGCATTTCCCATTGATTGTCGCTGTAAGCGGGTAACGGCAATTGCCGTATATCCTGAAGAGCCTGTTGTAAAACATCGTCTGCTTTAAGCACATTGATTACATTGATCATGCGCATTTTCCAGGGCTGTGCAATTTCTTTCTCTGTCTTGGTCTTACCTGCCGGGAAACCCTGCCTCACATCCGGTTTTTTACGCCATTCACCATTGGCTTGTAACAACAAATCTGCAATTGCACACCATTGTTCAACATTGTCCGGCAATGCCATGAGATCACCGCAGGCAATCATCGCAGAAGATTGTTGCGCTGATGAAAGATTTGCCGCGGCATAACGCACTAACGCAAGCAGTTCATCCTGTATTGCACCGGGAAACAAACTCCGCAGACGATCCACAGCATTCCGACGCAAGTTTTTAAGCGATGCCTCCAGTTCATCCCGTGTTTTCCGGTGAATATGCCGTAACCAGTGGTCGCGCCGCGCCAGCATCCCCACTAATAGATTCTCAATGCGCGCCATGTCGTTATCCAGATGCACCAGTAATATTTCAATATCATCTGCAATGCCGTGATCCTGATTCAACAATTCGACTGTCGCGCGAACCGCTTCAAGATAATGTTCTTCCGGATTTTCAGTTGTTTCAGGTTGCGAGCCGAATTTTGACAATACCGGCATCTGCCGTGTCAACGAGGCGCATAACGAATCGATGGTCTGTATGCGCAATCGCGCCGGATTTTCAGCTATATGCCATTCCGCCTGGCGATCCCGTTGTATAACCGCACTGGCAAGTTCACAGGTCAATTGGTCAAATGCATTCTCTGGTTCGGCTGGAGCACTTTTTACTTTTTTTAGCGCGCTCAGAATGCGTTCACGCATCTCGGCGGCAGCTTTCCGTGTAAATGTAATTGCTACAATTTCTTCGGGCTCATCAACACATGTCAAGAGACGAAGATAACGTTGTATTAACAAACCCGTCTTACCTGACCCCGCCGGTGCCTGAACAATAAATGAAGCTGCCGGATCAATCGCGCGCAAACGCTCAGCTGCGTCAGGCGCACTTTGGAAGTCAGTCATGTTCAATATCTTGTTCTTCAGTGACTGACTCAATGCGCTCATAAATACGGCAAAATGGTTTAATTTCGCAATACTGGCAGGTCACTGGATAGTTCTTAGGTACAACACTGGCATCACCATTCAAAAAACCATTGGCCAGATTTATAAAATCCTGTCTCCATTTTGTAGTCAATTCATCCCATGTTGAAAAATGTGCGCATGCCTTTATTTCGTTAAAAGCTTTCAAACCCGGCAATAATTCCTGTTCACGTACAATTCCCGAAAAATCCATTTGTCCCGGTTTTACCGAAGCAAATACTACGCCTGCCGCATCAGGTACGCCCGGCTGCGCCATAACCAAATAGAGTGGCAGTTGAGGCTCGTCAGGACGCTCTCCCAGCATAGTATTAACTCCATACAAACGGGTTTTGTAATCAATAATGAGCCGTTGTCCATCATCGAGTTTGTCTACTCTGTCAAGACGAACCTGTAATACCAGCTGCCCTATTTGGATGGTGCTTTGTTCCTCGGTTGCAACAACACTAAAATTCCCACGCTTTCTTTCCTTATCCAGCCACTCGCGCATCAGATTTATTAATCGTCGTTGTTCAATTGCTGCAAAACGCTCTGTCAAGGCAAAAGGCCGGCGGCGTTTTATTTCCAGAATTGCTTTATTGGCCGCATTTGTCAGCATGTTCGTAAAATCACCAGACGCAATAGCATCGAGCGCTTCTTTCGTTTTCAGCTGCCGCCATATCAGGCACAAAACATGATGCGCCAATATCCCGCGCTCCATCGCATTAAGTCCCGCATGCGGCTCATCCCTGCTTTTGATTCTCGCCCGGTGGCGCGCCCATGCACGAAACGGACAGGCTGCATAATCTTTAATAACTGCCACGCCACCCGTGATTTCCCGTTTGCCGGCCGACTGTACAGTGTGATCCACAATACTTTCAAGACGTGCTGTTGCCAAGATTGAGTCAAGATGGTTCATATATTGCGGCAAATCAAGCGGGCACTCTGGAATTGATCTGATCATCTGACTCGGCGCCATCTCCTGTACATCGGTGCTATCACTGAATTTAGGGTGACTCAAAACCACTTCGCCTGCACTGGACAGCCAGCCGTCTTTCAATTGAAGTGAGTAATTCAGTGCTTCGGCTGTCGATCCCATGGGTATCCGGGCTTTTTTTTGAAGTTCATAAGGTAAAAAAGGATTCGGCCGCGAACGCAACGGCCATTGCTCTTCCGACAGGCCCATGACCCATAAATGATCAAACACCATGCCTGCCGCTTCCAGCACGCCTAATATTTGAATGGGAACGCGTGGTGTCTGCGGCTGAAACAATGTATTCGCCGCCATATATTTCAACCGCCTGACCGCGTCTTTATAAGGCGTTATAGCTACTGCCCGGTCCAACGTTGCAAAATCAGCCATAACTTCATGCCATTTTTGTAATGTCTGATACTCTGTAGAATCCAGCGTACGCTCTCCAGGAAACCCCATTATCTGCAGCACTTGGGAAATCAACTGCGCATAAGCGGCATGCTGACCCTTACGCGGCAAATTATGCCGACGGAAAGCGCGCAGTGATAACAGGCTTTTGATGAGCATCGGGCACTTGAGCTCGCCATTTCTATGATCCCCATCGCCTGTGTCCTCTATCCGTTGAATGAGCATCACGAGTTGTTCCAGCGTAATAAACGGCTCAGCGTGTTGACGCAGCTGCACATCCAATAAAGCGCGTTGATTCATTTCTGACTCGCCACTCCGCAGAAACGGGGAACGCAACAAACAACCAGCACGATTAAGCGGTAAGCCCTGCCCTATCAACTCCAAGATCGAAAAAGCAGCATCGACAAGGGGATAAGCAACCAGCGGCGAACCCAGGGATATATTAAAAGGCATATTCTGCCGTTGCTGCGATTTCTTTTGCGGCAATGCATCCTGCACATCCGGTTGCATTACTTCGCCAAAAATTCGCAGAACAGTATTTCGCCAGTTTCCCAATGCAGGCACGATTACGCCGATTGATGCCGTATGATTCGTTTCGAGTCGCGATCGCGCCCATACAGCCGCTCG
Organism: Nitrosomonas sp.; assembly: GCA_003514765.1. Taxonomy (GTDB): domain Bacteria; phylum Pseudomonadota; class Gammaproteobacteria; order Burkholderiales; family Nitrosomonadaceae; genus Nitrosomonas. The sequence goes on from DOOY01000159.1 coordinate 4,023, forward strand.
AAAAATTTCTTCTTGGCCATCAACATAACAGACACGGCTTATACCTGCGCCGCCTGATTGGTTCTGTAAAATAACCGGGGGTTGTACCTGAATGACTTCACAGCCCGCTCTCTGTAATTTATCCAAGAAAAACACTTGCTGCGGCGTCAAATTTTCGAAACCATAGCAAAACAAGCACTCAGGTTGTTTGATAGTCATCTGATCGTATAAATTTGTAATCAGATCAACAAGACAAGCTGGATCAGTCAGATGTTTTTTTATCAGCAGCGCTTCGTAACTATCAGCCCATATTTGAAAAACTTTACCGTCATCATTCAGAATATATTCTTTGGCGTCAAATGATAAACGCCATGCATGGCGCAACTGCCAGGCTTCATAGGCTTGACAGGCTGTTTGTGTAATATTTAACAATACGCTGCCAGTGCCGGATGACTGAATCACCTCTTCCCACAGCACATGCGCTTGCGCGGATGTTAATAACAACGGTATATCCTGGGATTGGCTGGAATAAAGCGCATCCAGATAAACACGCTCAAGAAAAGATGTAAACGGAAGTATATCGGCTGTGTGCCAGACTGCTTTGTGCTGATTGGTCTGGTGCTGATTAAAGCTGTCTTTAAGCGCCTGAGCAAGTCTGCGATTTGGCGTAACAACAGTTGTTGTTACTGTTATACCGCTCGTCAGGCGCTTAAAAAACGCATCAAAAGGAAGTTGTGGAAATTGAGATAGGTCTAGCATGCGGCACTAAGATACCGCAATTCTGGTTAACGCTGCAATTCATCCAGTTTTTCAGTCACACTGGCCCATTCGTCAGCATCGGGTAATGGGTCTTTCTTTTCAATAATTGGCTGCCACTCTTTGGATAGCTCAGCATTTAAGGCGATAAAATCCTGTTGCGAGTCGGGCACATCATCTTCTGCATAAATCGCCTCAACCGGGCATTCAGCGACACACAACGTGCAATCAATACACTCATCCGGATCAATGACCAAAAAATTGGGTCCTTCACGGAAACAATCAACCGGACATACATCTACGCAGTCCGTATATTTACATTTTATACAATTTTCTGTTACTACATAAGTCATGAAACTATTCCTTGCGCGACACTAATAGAATCCGCCATTTTAGCAGAATTTTATTCTTCATCGCTAATATATGTATGGCAATAATGAATAGCCATATGGTCGCAAACGTTTATCGATAGCGGCAATAGCCCCAACTTTTACAAAGCAACATCAGTGATTGATGCTGATGCTATGCGATTAATAGTCTAAGCGCTTCCCGATACTTTTCCACAGTTTGCCGAATTACTTCATCCGGCAAAACCGGTGCAGGTGGTTTTTTGTTCCAATCCTGCCTTTCCAGCCAATCCCGTACAAACTGCTTATCATAGCTGGGCGGACTGATGCCTGCCTGATATTGGTCTGCAGGCCAGAAGCGGGACGAATCGGGTGTCAACGCTTCATCTATCAAATATAACTCGCCAGCATCATCGAGTCCGAATTCAAATTTGGTATCCGCGATGATGATACCTCTTTGTACAGCATACTCCGCCGCTTCAGTGTAGAGTTGAACTGCTTTTTTCTTGATCTTGCTGGCCAGCGCTTTCCCCAGCTGTCGTTCCACTTCTGGCAATGCAATATTTTCATCATGCGCACCTATTGCTGCTTTGGTGGACGGCGTAAAAATAGCGCCGCCAGGTAATTTCTCCGCCTGCTCCAGCCCCGGTGGTAACGGGATACCGCAGACTGCGCCGGATTGTTGATAATCCTTCCATCCCGAACCGACGATATAACCGCGCACGATGGCCTCAACCGGCAGCGGTTTGAGTTTTCGGATAACAAAGGCGCGGTCAAGGACCTGTTCGCGCTCATTTGCCGCCACAATTGATTCGGGTGCAATACCGGTCAGGTGGTTGGGAATGATATGGGATAATTTTTTAAACCAGAATGCAGATAAAGCAGTCAGCAATTTTCCTTTGCCGGGCACCGGATTAGGCAATATCACATCAAACGCTGAAATTCTATCTGTCTGTACAATCAATAACTTGTCATCGTCCACCGCGTAGATATCGCGCACCTTGCCACGATGCAGGAAAGTCAGGCTTTTGATATGTGTTTCAAATAATGCACATTCCTTTGTGGATTTCAATACAGGTTCCTTTGCGTTTAATCCAGTCCTATTAACTGTTTAATTTGCAGTGCTTTTGTCAACGCCTGATCAACGGTTGCACCGAGCACGGTAAAATGCCCCATTTTACGCCCCGGCCGCGCTACCCGCTTACCGTATAAATGCAGTTTAGTCGAGGATTGCTGTAACACCAGTAGCCAGTCCGGTTCGCCATTTTGCCACAAGTCGCCGAGCAGATTAACCATCACGCATGGCTGATGCAATACCGTATTTCCTAACGGCAATCCACACAATGCGCGCACCTGTTGTTCAAACTGCGACGTTAAACAGGCATCAATGGAAAAATGCCCGCTGTTGTGTGGACGTGGTGCAATTTCGTTTATGACCAGCTGACCATTTTCCAGCAAAAAAAATTCAACACATAACACGCCCCGGTAATTCAGGGCAGCAGCCACGTTTCCGGCAATTTCCAGAGCCTGCTTTGCAGTTTCTGCAGAAACCCTGGCCGGTACAATACTGACATCGAGTATGC
>DOOY01000064.1 GCA_003514765.1 Nitrosomonas sp.
GTTTCAGCATCAGGGGCCTCATCATGCACAGAAATACCCATGTCGTTGATCATGCTGATAATGCCCTCAATTTGTTCGGCATCCAGCATGTCATCAGGCAGATGATCGTTTATTTCCGCATAGGTTAGATAACCACGTTCCTTACCCAGCACGATCAGTCTTTTTAGGCGCATGCGTCTGGCTTCAATATCCTGTGCCTGCATACTTTCAGGAGATGCGGAAGCTGCAGATTCAAGATTGTTGAGTTGTTCTGTTATTGCCGCAGCTTTAGATTTTTTACCGACACGCGTTTTGGTTTTTTTTAACGTTTTGAGTTTCGTATCTTGTGAGGCAATCATGGCATCGGTAATTTCAGATACAGTATTGTTTTTTTTACGTATTTTTTTGGCAGTTTCAGTTGCTTCTGTATTTTTTGCAGTGTTTTGAGATTTAGCCTGTTTTAAATTTTCTTTTTTTTCTCCCGCTTTTGCGGTAGACTTTTTAACTTCTGTGTCTCTGGTTTTGACTTGTTTTGTCTTTGACATATATTTAATTCCAGAATAGGATGTATTAATTAAAAGTATAAAAGGCAGGTGCTGAATTATATCAAAATTCTTACATGCTGACATTTTAGCTATCAATGTCAGTCGTGTATTGTCGGTGTTACCACGCTAAAAGCGGTATGACGTATTTGCTGAAAGCCTTAAAAATCGGCTCTTTTTATTTTATTTGTTAATAACTTATCTCATCACATTGTGTAAATTTTACTAACTCCCGATCTGCCGATGGTGTTTTATAAATAGATGATTAGTACATAGCCAAGCGCTGAAGTTCGCGCTTTTCTTCATCTGTTAATAAACTCAGAGGTTTGCTGTGTAATTCTGTCATACGTTTCTTGTGCTGCATTTCCTGCAGCTTTCTTACGGTGTCTGTAAATTCGGTTTCTAAATCCATGGCGTTGTTATCCCAATCGAGTATTTCACTTTCTATTTTCTCCAATCGCGATTGATAGGGATGATCTTGCAAATGAGTTACGATCGAAACTGTTGACGCACTGTTGACAATATCGGGGCTGTTATCCAGAAAATCAACCAGTATTCTCAACATGGCAAGCTCTTCATTATTGTCGTTGCACTGTGTCAACAGCGCTTTATCCAAGCCAAGAAAGTATTTTGGATTATAGAGCAAAAGTGATATTAATCGGTGATAAAGCGATGTGGGCTGCTTTCTGGGAATATTTTTTTGCGCGTGTGCCGGGACGGATTGTTTTATCTGCAATAGTGTTTCTAATTCACGTTGATCCAAACCGCATAGTACTGACAATCGTTTGAGCAGCATCAATGCCAATGCGGGCGCTTTAACGAGTTGTAATAATGGCTTTGTGTTACGAATTAATTTGGCGCGATCTTCATCGGTTTGCAGATTCAGATCACGTGACAATCCCCGCAACAAAAATTCCGATAGCGGCGAAGATTGCACAATTTGTTGTTCAAATGCTTCTTTTCCATTTTGACTGATAAAACTATCCGGGTCTTCATTCTCGGGCAAAAAAAGAAAATTAATGGCTTTGCCGTCTGTTAATTGTGCAAGACTGTTTTCCAGTGCGCGCCAGGCTGCCTTGTTACCGGCGTTATCTCCATCAAAACAAAAAACAATTTTGTCGGAATGGCGCAGCAATTTTTGTATATGAGAACCGGTGATTGCTGTTCCCAGTGTTGCAACAGCATAATCAATACCATGTTGTGATAGCGATACAACATCCATATACCCTTCCACAACGATCACGCATCCTGCGTCACGGATCGACTTGCGTGCAGAGAAAAGATTGTAAATTTCCTGTCCTTTCACAAATAAATCCGTTTCTGGCGAATTCAGATATTTAGGTTCACCTTGATCTATAACGCGCCCGCCGAAAGCGATGATCTGTCCTTTCTGATTCAGAATTGGAAACATAATACGATCTCTGAAACGATCGTATTGCTTTCCGTCCTTACCGGCGATGATCAGGCCGGCGCGTGTCAGCGTTTGGTTTGTTTTCTCGGATTTGTAATCGGTAAAAAGCGCAGAAAGATGCTGCCAATCATTGGGCGCATAACCTAATCCAAAGCGCGCAGCGGTTTTTCCTGTAACACCGCGTTTTTTCAGATAGGCAATCGCTTTTTCTGATCGTTTCAGTTGTTCCCGGTAAAATTGAGTGGCTGCACGCATTGCTTCGAATAGATCTTGCACAGTGCAAGTCGCTTCTTTATCTTGTTCATTGTTTAATGAACGCAAGTTTGCAGGTGTGTTAGATTGTTGTTCTGGAACCTGCATGCCAACAGAAGAGGCCAGGTTCTGGACCGCTTCAACAAAACTGAGGCCGCTGTATTCCATCAGGAAATTGATTGCGTTACCATGCGCGCCGCAACCAAAGCAATGATAAAACTGTTTGGTTGGACTGACCGTAAATGAAGGGGTTTTTTCGCCGTGAAACGGGCAGCATGCAACATAATTAGCACCCGCCTTTTTGAGGGTGACGTGGCGATCTATCGCATCTATGATGTTAATGCGGTTCAATAAATCATGGATGAAAGACTGCGGTATCACTGTTCGAAACAATCAAATAATGCCCGGCAATGTATAACTAAAGCAAAACGCGGTTTCAAAAAATGATAGTAACCTGTGTCTGTTTTAAATTAAACAGAAATTTTTGCTTTGACGCGTGCTGAAACCTTACCCATGTCGGCGCGACCTGCAAGTTTAGGTTTCAATATGGCCATGACTTTGCCCATATCCTGCATACCTTTTGCGGCTGCAGCTGATATGGCTTCATTAATCAACACATCAACCTCCTCATCTGAAAATCCTTTGGGCATATAAGTGCTGAGAATGCTGATTTCATCTTTCTCGACGGCAGCCAGGTCATGGCGCTGTGCAGCCTCATACTGCTCAATTGAGTCTTTGCGCTGTTTGAGCATTTTGTCAATCACAGCGACAATAGCTGCATCATCCAGCTCGATACGTTCGTCTACTTCCTTTTGCTTGATGGCGGCTTGTAAAAGACGAATGGTATCGCGCTGTTTAGTATTGCCTGCGCGCATGGCGGCTTTCATGTCATCAGTAATTTTCTGTTTTAAATTCATGGTGAAAATTAACACATATCCGGCACAAACGCGATATTAAACTTAATGTATACAGAATGTTGCAACAAAGTTATAAATTCGCTGTTTAATAGAGTTTGGGTGGTAAGAGTTGACTACGAAGTCGTTTGTAGTTACGTTTGACTGCTGCGGCTAATTTGCGTTTACGTTCTGCTGTTGGCTTTTCATAAAATTCACGTGCACGTAACTCTGTCAGTAAACCGGTTTTTTCAATTGAGCGTTTAAAACGACGCATTGCAACTTCAAAAGGCTCATTTTCTTTGACTTTGATCGTAGTCATAAATATCCAGAATCTCCTATTAACAATTAAAATTTAATATAAAATAAGCTTTAAATAGTTGTGATAAGCGCATGTTCCTGGCTGCGCCCAGCACAATAAAAAGCCTTTAATGTTATCACAATATTTGACCTTCCTGTAGAAAACCATTTCCTCATGATTATTTTAGGTATAGAAACTTCCTGTGATGAAACCGGAGTTGCGTTGTACGACACTGAACGTGGATTACTCAGTCATACACTTTATTCCCAGATTGAAATGCATAGCGAATATGGCGGCGTCGTGCCAGAGCTCGCATCCCGGGATCATATCCGACGCATATTGCCGCTCATTAAAGAGGCGTTGGTTGTCGCCCGCTGTGAGCTTGTTGATATCGGTGCGCTTGCATATACGCAGGGGCCCGGTCTGGCCGGTGCTTTGTTGGTTGGGGCCAGCGTGGGAGCTGCACTTAGTTTTGTATTGAAAATTCCGGCGCTGGGGATTCATCATCTTGAGGGACATTTGCTTTCGCCGCTATTGTCCACGCCTGCACCGAAGTTTCCTTTTATCGCATTACTGGTGTCAGGTGGCCATACTCAATTGATGCAGGTTGATGGTGTCGGGCAATATCAATTGTTAGGTGAAACAGTAGATGACGCTGCTGGCGAAGCTTTCGATAAAACAGCTAAACTATTGGGACTGGGTTATCCGGGAGGCGCGGCCTTATCGAGACTTGCCGGGCAAGGGCGTCCAGGACGATTTAAATTACCTTGCCCTATGCTTAACAGCGGCGATCTTAATTTCAGTTTCAGCGGACTTAAAACAGCGGTATTGACTCTAATAAACAAGCAGAAAATGGACCAGCAAGTACGTGCCGATATCGCGTTAGCGTTTCAGGAAGCTGTTGTTACTGTTTTAACCGAGAAATCATTGGCTGCGTTATCGCGTTCCAACTTAAATCAGTTGGTTGTTGCAGGCGGTGTGGGGGCAAATCAGCAATTGCGCCAGCATCTCGTTGAAAAAACGGCTTTAATGGGCGCAACTGTTTTTTATCCGCAACTGGAGTTTTGTACCGACAATGGTGCCATGATTGCATTGGCGGGTGCGTTGCGATTACAGACAGCGGATAAAAAATACAGTATTTCAACGGGTAGCTTCACTGTTAGAGCCAGATGGAATCTGTCCCAAACAATCGTCGAATAAAGCGAGAATAAAATGTGAACGGACAACAAAACCGGTTTATTTTTTGGCGATAAGCGACTCATATTTTGTGCGCAATTGTTCTTTGCTTTCGACAGCGTCAGGGTCGAGTATGATGCAGTCAACCGGACAGACTTCAACACACTGAGGGACGTCATAGTGTCCGACACATTCGGTGCATTTTTTCGGATCAATGACGTAAATCTCTTCGCCTTGGGAAATGGCGCTGTTTGGGCATTCAGGTTCGCAAACATCACAATTAATACATTCATCCGTTATGATTAAAGCCATTTTTTACCTCTAAAACTATTCTGCTATTTTATTTTGCAAGCGTTGCGCTACGATAGGATGTACAAATTTATCAGCTTTGCCGCCCAGCAAAGCAATCTCGCGGACTATTGTTGCTGAAACAAACATGTATTGTTCACTTGGTGTCATAAATAGCGTCTCAACATCCGGGTACATGCTGCGATTCATACCTGCCATTTGAAATTCATATTCAAAATCGGATGCGGCACGTAACCCACGCAAAATGACTCTTGCATTTTGTTGTTGCAGGAATTCCATTAACAAACCCGAAAATGAAGTTACTATTACATTTGGGCAATCTGACAGAACTTGTTCAGCCATATAGACGCGCTCATCCAGCGTAAAGAAGGGTTTTTTTGAACTGCTGGCCGCAATGGCAACAATTACTTGATTAAAAATGCGTGCAGCACGGCGCACGAGATCTTCATGTCCACGCGTGACGGGATCAAAGGTCCCCGGATAAATGGCTTTATCCATGGTTATCCAATACCGGGTGCAATTCCAATAACTGATAATTCACTTTGCCTGCTTTTCCTTTGCGCCATATCTGCCACTGCTGATCGGGTATCCAGGGGATTCTGGTTTCAAGATAAACCTGTCCTCTTTTGGTGAGAAGCGGTTGTAACAGCGGCATTATTTCAGATAACAATTCCAGCCGGTAGGGCGGGTCAAGAAAAACAACATCAAATTGGCGCCTGTCAGAAGCTAAAAATACCGCTGCGTCCATATTCACCAGCTCAATCTGGTCTGCCTTTAATTTTTTCCTGTTCTCGAGTAATGCTTTATACACGATGCCGTCCGATTCTACCATTATCACCTTTGCAGCACCACGCGAGGCCGCTTCAAAACCCAGTGCACCGCTACCGGCAAAAAGATCCAGGCAACGCATACCGTTCAGATCCTGGCCAAGCCAGTTAAACAGCGTTTCGCGAACCCGGTCGGGTGTGGGGCGCAAATCGGACCGATATGGAAAAGTAATCATGCGACTGCGCCAGTATCCGCCTATGATGCGAAGTTTGCCTTGATTGAGCGCCATGAGAAATCGGGTATTTGATTTTATTGCGCCACTGCTCCAACAATCACAGTGACCATATTTTCTGGATGAATACGGCGTTGAAAAGCATCTTTGATTTGTGCCGTGGTGACTGTTTCAACCGCTTTTAAATAATCGTCCAGATAGGTTAAAGGCAGATTATAAAAACCGATCATGGCAAGATATCCCAAGATTTTTTTGTTGCTGTCAAGTCTTAAGGGAAAACCACCAATAATGTTTTGTTTGGCAGCGATGAGTTCCTGTTCGCTGGGACCTTCTTCAATAAAGTCTTTCAGTACGGCCCGTGTCAACACAAGCGCTTCTTCCGATTGTTCTTTTTTAGTTTGCAAACCGATTTGGAAAGGTCCTTTTTCTCTGAGTGGAGAGAAAAAACTGTAAACACTGTAAGCCAGTCCTCTTTGCTGGCGAATTTCTTCCATCAGGCGTGACACGAAGCCGCCGCCGCCCAGAATATAATTGCCGACCAGGAGTGGAAAGTAATCGGGGTCGCTTCTGCGCATCCCGGGGTAGGCCAGTTGGATATGGCTTTGTGATGCAGGGTGTGCGATTTTTTTTATTTGCCCGATTGGGTTTTCGACAGGTGGAATATGACGGTCATTTGCATCCTTGGGAAGATTTTCTGTCAGTGATTCCGCAATTTTTTCTACTTCCTTTTTGTCTATATCACCGATGATAGCAACAACTGTATTGGGGGCAATATAGTGAGATTGGTAAAATGCAAGCAGATCATTTCGTTGTATTTTTTCAACTGTTTCGATCTCTCCGGCGTCATTTAATCCATAAGGATGATCGCCGTAGAGCATTTCCATCAGCGCGCGGTCTGCGATGTAGTCCGGTTTGGTGCGCGATTCTCTAATGCTTGCAATGATTCTTGTTTTCTCACGTTGCAGGATATCCTGTGGAAATTCCGGGCTTTGAATAATTCGGGAAAAAATATCTAGTGCCTGTTCACGCTCACGCTTATTACTTAAAGTGCGCAGTGTCAATCCGGCGCGATCGGCATCAAAGTTTCCACCCAGTTGAGCGCCCACATCGGCGAATGCTTTGGCAATTTCATCTTCAGACAGACCGCCCGCTCCAAGATTCAGCAAATGCCGCGTCAAATTTGCAAGGCCGGATTTGTCAGGGCTGTTTCGACTGCTGCCCGCAGCAAATTCGATACGAATATCCAGTATGGGCAGTTCATTGCTTTCGACAAAATAGACACGCGCACCGGAAGATGTCTGCCAGAATTGGATAGAAAGTGCGGCTGATAGCGATTGGGAATAAATGCAAATCAGGAAGACAAAAATATATTGCTTTATGTGCATAAGATTTTTCTCGCGGAATGTTTATACATAATAAAGTGCTTGCCGGTTAGCCGCTATTTCGCAGTCCTGCGGTCACGCCATTAATGGTCAGATGAATAGATCGTTTTATTTCGTCACTGTCTTCACCGGAGCGATAACGGCGCAACAACTCCACTTGCAAATGATTGAGCGGATCAATATAAGGTGTCCGGTTATGAATACTGCGCGCTAGCGTCGGGTTGTCCTGTAATAACTCGGTATTACCTGTTATCGCAAAAAGCCATTTTTTGCAGCGTTTCCATTCTTCGTGGATGCGTCCAAATATCTGATCCCGTAAAACAATATCCGTCACCAGTTCAGCATATCGGGAGGCAATACCCATATCGGTTTTGGCCAGCACCATATCCATGTTCGACAACAAGGTTTGCATAAATGGCCATGTTCGGTACATTTCCTGCAGTAATTCCAGCCCTCTTCCCGTTTGATCCTCTTGCACAAAAGCTTCAACCGCATGCCCAAAACCATACCATCCGGGAATCATGACACGATTCAGACCCCAGCTGAAAACCCATGGAATAGCGCGCAAATCTTCAATCGCATCTGATGCTTTACGTGAAGCCGGACGGCTGCCGATATGTAAGCCGGAAATTTCACGAATGGGCGTTGATTCCTGGAAAAACTGCTTGAATCCGGGTGTTTCAAACACCAAGTTTTGATAAGCTGCGAATGAATGAACGGCGAGATTGTCCATGGTCCGATAATAACGTCCGGCATTGTCTCCAATCGGATCATGGCCTAATAATGTGGATTCAATCGTTGCAGCAACCAGCGTTTCAAGATTGCGTCTGCCGATTTCCGGTTCGGCATATTTACTGCTAATGACCTCACCTTGTTCGGTAACGCGTATCTGGCCATTTACGCTACCGGGCGGTTGTGCCATGATACCCTGATAGCTGGGGCCGCCGCCGCGCCCGACTGTGCCTCCCCGCCCATGGAAAAGCCTTAATTCGATATGATGTTTAGCAAATACCTTGGTCAATTCAATCTCAGCTTTATAAATCTCCCAGTTGGATGTGATGAATCCACCGTCTTTATTGCTGTCTGAATAGCCCAGCATGACTTCTTGTACATTGCCGCGCGAAACCAGCAGTTCTCGGTAGTAAGACAAGGAAAACAGCTGATCCATGATTGCGCTACAACTGCGCAAATCCGAAATGGTCTCAAACAGTGGAATAATATTGAGTCCAAGATACGGTTTTTCTCCTGCCTGTAACAAACCGACCTCTTTGAGTAAAAGCGCCACTTCCAGCACATTAATAATATGTGTTGTCATGGAAATGATGTAATTGGGTATCGCCGCAGGGCCAAAACGGCTTTGGATTTCCGCAGCTTTTTGCAAGATGCGCAGTTCACTGTTGGTTGATTCCGAATATTCCAGATACGGCGAAAGTAACGGCCGTGGACTGCTGATTTCGTTGAGTAACCATTCAATGCGCTCGTCCTCCGGCATCTCCAGGTAATCGTTCCGATCTGTGCCTAATTCAAAAAGTTCCGCAACGACCTGTTCATGAACCTTACTGTGCTGACGCATATCCAGAGGTGCCAGATGAAAGCCAAAAACATCGGCAGCACGCCGTAAATTACGCAGTGGTCCGCGTGCAATCCAGTTCGCATTATGCTGTTTGAGCGATTTGATAACAATGTCGAGGTCATGCACAAATTCACTGCTGTCAGCGTAGGGTTGTGTGCCTTCGTGTATTTCTGTCTGCTTGGGAGTATGCCCCAGTTTCTGGCTGGTAGCGATAAGGCGTGCGCCAATACCGATAAATGCGCGCCGGTAAGGCTCATCAATACGGCAGGCTGGGATATCCGGCGAAGCTGCCGCCAGTTCTTCCAGTTCATCCGTAATATTTACAAGGCGTTCGGCCAGGCTCATGGTGTGGCCAATTCTTTCAACTTCTTCAATATAATAATCCAGTGCTAATGCAGATTGTCGTTCGGCTGCATATAGCATGACCTGATGCGTGACAAACGGATTGCCGTCTCTGTCGCCGCCAATCCAGCTGCCAATACGCAGAAATGAATTGACATGGGGCGCTTTGTCGCCCATATGACGTTCCAGCAGGTTTTCAATTTTTGCATAGATATAAGGAACCTGAGACAGAAACGTGTAACTGTAATACGCCAGACCGTTATCGATTTCGTCATGTACGGATAAGCGTACTGAGCGTAACATGCGCGTAAGCCACAAAATTTGAATCATAGCGTGCAAATTTTCTTCATTTTGCCGCTTTTCGTTGGGCGTCAGCTGGGTAAGTGCGCGCTCTCGTAATAAGCGTTCTATAGTAAGCTGACAGTCGAGAATGCTTCTGCGCTGGACTTCGGTCGGGTGTGCGGTCAGAACCGGTGAAACTACTGCTTTGGCAAAAAAGTTGGCAAGTGATTCGCTGTCGATACCGCTTTCAAAAACGCGTCCCAATGCCAATGTTACACTGCCGGCTTGGGGTGAAGAGCCCGCACACAGGTGCGCACGGCGGCGGCGATTATGATGTACATCTTCCGCAATATTGGAAAGCTGGGAAAAATAACTGAAAGCACGCACAACGACTACTGTTGCCGCGTTACTGAGCTCGGCAAGTATGCGGTCAAGTTCATGACGTGCTTGCGGGTCTTGTTCTCTATGAAAGCGTATGGCTGTTTGTCTGATTTTCTCAACCAGCTCAAAAGATGTTTCCCCTTCCTGTTCGCGCAGGATGTCTCCCAACATACGACCTAATAAGCGAATATCTTTTCGAAGCGGCAAATCCTTATCGTCAGCGGATTTATTTTCGGAATGATTTTCTAAGCCTACAATATGCATAGTGTCACTTCGCCTCTAGTTTAAAATTTGTTATTTATACTGCTTTTGATCCAGGTCGGGCCCGGTTCGAGTTTGTCCAGGTCAGCATGGGTCATGCTAGAATGATCGCTTCGTTTTTATAGAAAATTTTTATCATTTTTATTTTTTTATTTAATGTCCAACTCATTTCATATTCCTGAAAGCATAATTATTGCTTCTCGAGAAAGCCTGCTTGCGATGTGGCAAGCCAAGTTCATTCGGCAACGTTTAATCCAATTATACCCGCAAACCGAAGTTAGCATACTCGGCATGACAACCCAGGGGGATCAAATACTGGATAAGTCTTTGTCAAAAATTGGTGGAAAAGGACTTTTTATCAAAGAGTTGGAGCAGGCATTGGAAGATGGACGCGCAGATATCGCCGTTCATTCCATGAAAGATATGCCTATGAATGTACCTGAAGGATTTGCGCTGGCTGCCATTACTGAACGTGAAGATCCGCGCGATGCATTTGTTTCCAATCAATATAAAAATCTTGAAGAATTGCCGACAGGCAGCGTTGTCGGTACATCCAGCTTGCGGCGCGAAAGTCAGCTGCGTGCGCAATTTCCACATCTGAATGTCAAACCATTACGTGGCAATGTGCAAACCCGCTTGCGTAAGCTGGATGAAGGGCAGTATGCCGCTATTATTTTGGCTGCAGCCGGATTGAAGCGACTGGAATTATCCGACCGCATTACCGCATTGCTGAGCCCTGAGCAAAGTTTGCCCGCGGTCGGTCAGGGCGCCTTAGGCATAGAATGCCGGGAAGACCGGTTCGACCTGGTTGGTCTGTTGCAACCGCTACATCATCAGGAAACAGCTTGTTGTGTCAAAGCCGAGCGCGCCATGAGTCGTGTGCTGGGGGGCAGTTGCCAGATTCCGTTAGGTGCTTTCGCCGAAATTGCGAATGATCAATTAAAACTGCGTGGATTTGTCGCCAGTCCCGACGGCAAACAGATAGTGAGTAATGAATTAAATGGGAAGCCGGAAACTGGCGAGGATATGGGGAAAAGCATGGCACAAAACTTGATCGCACAGGGTGCTGATAAAATTCTCGCGGCAATTGTTGCGGAACACGGTTGGTGACTATGAATCAGGCAGTCAGGTCCTTGCAAGGAATTAATGTGTTGGTTACCAGGCCTGAGCACCAGAGTCTTTTCCTGGCTGAAAATATTCGGAATCTGGGCGGCAATCCGATAATTTTCCCGGTATTGGAAATATCGGATGTTAAGAACAAAGAGCCCTTGCTAGAACTGATCCGGCGGTTAGATGAATATGATTTGGCTGTTTTCGTGAGTCCGAATGCAGTGCATAAAGCTATGCAGTTCATTCGCGCATGCCGCTCATCCCATCAACTATTGCCCGCACGTACCAAAATCGCCGCGGTCGGTAAAGGCAGCGCAGATGCTTTGAAAGAATATGGCGTTGATCAAGTAATTATTCCAAGTGAACGCTTTGACAGCGAAGCGTTACTTGAGCACGCAGCGCTTCAACATGTTTCCAGAAAACGCGTCATTATTTTTCGTGGTAACGGTGGCAGACCACTGTTGGGTGATACGCTGATACAGCGTGGTGCATTGCTCGATTATGCAGAATGCTACTACCGAGGCAAACCCGATGTTGATCCGAGTGAATTAATATCAAACTGGTCTCTTGGGAAAGTAAATGCTGTTATTATCACAAGCAGTGAAGGTTTGCAAAATTTATTTGACATAATTGGCCCGCATGGCCAACAATTGCTGGAAATAACACCTGTATTTACTGCTTATGAACGAATTGCCCGTAATGCACGCGATGCCGGACTCAAAAAAGTGGTGCAAACAGCCGGTACCGGCGATCCGGGTATATTGCAAAGTATGCAGGATTATTTTTGTATAACCAAAGTTTAAAATAATTTTGATGGTATGAACTCACAATAATAAGGCATGCCATCAAACCGGGGAGCGTCAAAAAGTTGTTGATGGATTGATACTGTAATGAAAAAGTCTGGACCTTTAAATTTGGATGCTTCAACTATTGCACTATCGTGATGGTATTTTAATGATGCTGTCAGCAGTATCAGCAAATATGATGCAATTTAGATTACTGGTTCCAACATTAACAAGGAGAGGATATGAGACTGATACTTTGGGTGTTAGTACTGTTTGCTGCTGCTGTTGCTGTTGCACTTGCTGTTGAAGAATATAGTACAGGTCATCTCATAGTGGAGATACCTTCTTTTGAAAAAATAGAGCTGTCACTCGATTATGCGGTGGCGGGGCTTATTGCTGCATTTATTGTATTTTATATTCTGGTTCGAATGCTGGTCGGTTTGTTTGATCGCCGTAATATCAGAGCGGAATCGTTGATGTTGACAGGCTTGAAAGCCTTCTTTGAAGGTGATTATGAGAAGGCCAAGAAAAGTGCGGCAAAAGGATTCAAGCTGGCAAAAACGCCGCTTATCAAAACGATTAATTCGGTGATTGCAACGCGTTCTGCGCATAATGTCGCGGATACTTCTACACGGGATACATTGCTCGCTAAAACGGAGCAGGAAGTGCAGGATGAAAGAGCATTGCGGCTGGTTACCAAGGCTGAGTTGTTGCTAAGTGATGGCCGTCATCAGGAGGCATTGGAAGCGCTGCAGGATTTATACTCCACAGGCGGTTTACAGCCGACAGCCGTTTTGCAATTGGAACTGGAGGCGCAAAGACAGGCCAGAAATTGGGATGCTGTTCTTGAAATATCCGGAGTCTTAATGCGCCGTCATCCGCTTAACAAAGGTATTTTCGAGAAAATAAGATATGA
>DOOY01000172.1 GCA_003514765.1 Nitrosomonas sp.
CAATGGTGAATACAAACATGGTAACAACGCATAATCTTGGGTTTCCTCGTATTGGAAGAAAGCGGGAATTGAAATTTGCTTTAGAAAAATACTGGAAAAAAACAATTTCTGAGAAAACTTTGCTGGAGGCTACAACTAGTCTGCGCTCGCAGCATTGGCAGGATCAAATGATGCTTGACTGGATTCCGGTAGGCGATTTTTCATTATACGATCAAGTACTGGATACCAGCTTTCTGCTGGGTAATATTCCAGGGCGTGTCAGCGCATTACCCGGAGATGAATTGGATCATTATTTTCGGGTGGCGAGAGGGCGTGCCGTTACTGATGATTCGGCTGGTACTTGTGTCAATGCTGGCGAAATGACCAAATGGTTTGATACAAATTACCATTATATCGTACCGGAATTTGATCAACATACACGGTTTTCGCTGCATGGTGATTCACTGCTTCAACAGATTAACAATGCACAGGAACAGGGCATTCAGGCAAAGCCCGTTATTCTAGGCCCGGTCACTTACCTTTGGTTAGGTAAATGCAAAGACGATTCAGATAAGCTTGATTTGCTTGATGACTTGATAAGTGTGTACGCACAATTATTCACAGCGTTTGAGAAATCAGGTGTCAAGTGGGTTCAAATCGATGAACCTGTCTTGGTTACGGAGCTTGATCAGGTATGGAAACATGCGTTGCGTAAAACTTATTATCAATTACAGGCAACACCTATCGATTTGTTATTGACTACTTACTTCGGCCAACTTCAGGACAATCTACAATTGGCTTGTGAATTGCCCGTCAGCGGATTGCACCTGGATGCTATTATGGCCAAAGACGAAATAGCCAAGATAATTGACTGGCTGCCGAACAATAAAATCCTTTCTCTTGGTGTCATCAACGGACGAAACATTTGGAAAACCGATTTAACAGAAACGCTGAATTGGCTTGAACCCATTCATGCAAACTTGCAGGATCGTTTGTGGCTCGCGCCGTCCTGTTCACTACTGCATGTACCTGTTGACCTGGATAGCGAGCAGCAACTGGATTTGGAGATTAAATCCTGGATGGCTTTTGCCTTGCAGAAATTAAATGAAGTCGCTGTATTGGCCAAAGCACTTAATCATGGAAGAAACAGTGTGGCTGAAATTCTTCAGGAAAATAGAACTGCTATAGAAAGCCGCAGTCAATCCAATCATGTGCATCAAGCTGCTGTGAAACAACGTGTACTTGAAATTGCCCCTGCCATGGGCAGCCGTCAGTCTCCTTATCCTCAGCGCGTGATTGAACAACGAAAAAAAATTCAATTACCGTTTTTTCCGACAACAACTATTGGTTCTTTCCCGCAGACAAAAGAAATCAGACAAGCCAGAGTGGACTTGCGGACGAAGAAGTTGTCGGAAAAGGCTTATCGGTTGGCAATGCAGAAAGAAATAGAAACCTGCGTGCGTGAACAGGAAACACTGGGTCTGGATGTATTAGTCCACGGTGAAGCCGAACGTAATGATATGGTGGAATATTTTGGTGAGCAGCTAGCAGGTTTCACTTTTACGCAATTTGGCTGGGTGCAGTCTTACGGTTCACGGTGTGTTAAGCCACCGATCATTTTTGGAGATGTTGCGCATACCCATGCGATCACTACTGAATGGATTGAATATGCACAATCATTAACTGACAGGCCTATGAAAGGCATGTTAACCGGACCTGTTACCATGTTAAACTGGTCGTTTGTGCGTGATGATCAGCCGCGCGCCGAAACCTGCTTGCAACTTGCGCTTGCGGTACGCGATGAAGTGACTGCCTTGGAAAAAGCGGGGATTGGTATCATTCAGATTGACGAAGCCGCCCTCAGAGAGGGACTGCCACTCAGAAAATCACAATGGAACATTTATCTTGATTGGGCGGTTCGCGCTTTTCGTATTGCTGCTAATGGTGTAAAAAACAGTACACAGATTCATACGCATATGTGTTATTCGGAGTTCAATGACATTATTGAGGCCATTGCGCAAATGGATGCGGATGTCATTACGATTGAAACTTCACGTTCTGATATGGAATTGCTGGATGCATTTGATGAATTTCATTATCCGAATGAAATCGGTCCCGGTGTATATGATATACATTCACCCAATATTCCCTCTGTGGATTCAATTATTCATTTAATGAAAAAAGCGGCGCAACGCATTCCGGCTCAAAGATTGTGGGTGAATCCGGACTGTGGATTAAAAACACGTAATTGGGATGAAGTTAAACCGGCGTTGCAAAATATGATTGCAGCAAGTAGGTATTTATCAAGCAATCTTGAGCCGCATAAAATCAGTTAAATTTGACTTGCTGATATTATTTAGCGATGATATGCATTGATGAATTCATCTAATCACAAATACGTAAACAGGTAAAAATACGTTAAATGAAAAAGGAAAAAATGACCATGACAACCCATAATCTTTTTAAACAGAAAGTCAGTGACACGATCAACGAAAGACATCTGCTCAAACATCCTTTTTATGTTGCCTGGACTG
>DOOY01000087.1 GCA_003514765.1 Nitrosomonas sp.
TAACTGTAACACCTGGATCGCATCTGGCGGGCACACTGCGGCGTTGTTCGTCGTCGCCATAGCCTTGCTATGACTCATCCTCTCGCCTTGCATTGCATCCCGCCAGACGCGCCCAATTGTCACACTTATTTCTTCACGGCTCCTAAGCAGGGCGAAAGCTTACTTTAATGCGCCCTGATCTGAAACACTACTCACTTGCACAGTGGCTGGAATTCCTGGGGCAGTTACATCCAAAAACGATTGACATGGCACTTGAGCGTGTCTGCCAGGTGCGTGTTGCGCTTGGGCTAACACCGGCTTGTCCGGTGATTATTGTTGGCGGAACCAATGGAAAGGGTTCTGTTTGCGCGATACTAGAATCCATTCTAACCACAGCAGGTTATCAAGTTGGGTGCTATACATCACCGCATCTTATTCGTTACAACGAACGCATCCGTATTCGGCAAAAAGAAGTAACGGACCAACAGTTATGCGAAGCATTTATCCTTGTTAATCAGGCAAGAGAGAAACCCGGTATTTCGTTAACTTATTTTGAGTTCGGCACACTTGCCGCAATGCATTTATTTGCTTCCGCACAAGTTGATGTTGCCATACTTGAAGTAGGGTTGGGCGGCCGTTTGGACGCTGTTAATATTTTTGATGCCGATTGCGCTATCCTGACTAGTATAGACCTTGACCATATGGATTATTTAGGAAATTCCCGTGACGCCATCGGATATGAAAAGGCGGGCATATTTAGACGGAACAAACCGGCCATTTGCGCAGAAACAGATTTGCCCTGCAGTGTTGGTCAGCTTGCAAAAAAAATTAATGCTCAGTTGAAAATAATCAATCAGGATTTTGGTTATACCGAAAAGGTTAATCAATGGAATTTCTGGAGCCGAAAAGGGTGGCGTCGCACTTTGCCGCTTCCTGCATTGCGCGGGGTTTATCAATTGCAAAATGCCAGTGCATGCCTGATGGCTTTAGAAATGCTTAGCGATCAATTGCCGGTTAGCATGCAGGCAATCCGTGAAGGATTGTTAAAAGTTTCTTTGCCGGGAAGATTTCAGGTATTGTCCAATCAACCTATGATTATTTTGGATGTTGCGCATAATCCTGCTGCAGCGCATGCATTGGCAAAAAATCTAGAAATCACTCGGCCATCCGGTAAAACATTTGCCGTTTTTGCTATGCTACAGGATAAAGATATTTATGGAGTGATGCAGGAGCTAGCGCATCATATCGATATCTGGTTATTATCTTCCATTGATGCACCCAGAGGCGCAAATGCCGGCGAATTATTGCAAAATCTTTATAAACTGAAAATCACCCGAGAAAGCCACAGTATTCATAAATTCGAAGATATTGAATCGGCTTATGCATTTGCCTGTGAACAAGCAGACAAAAATGATAGAATTTGTGTGTTTGGGTCTTTCTATACAGTCGGTGCAGTTTTAGGGCATCAGGAAATAGGAAAGGGAAAATAATCAGTAATGCTTGGCTATTTAAAATGAACAAAAATATCACTGAAGAAGAGTTATTGCTCAGAAAGCGCGCCCGGAGGCGTTTGGTAGGCGCAATTGTGCTGGTTGTGGCGGCAATCGTCATTCTGCCCATGATATTTGATGAACCCAAACCTGACGCGGAAACACATGAAATTGATATTCATCTTTTCCCTAAAGAAGATATCACCGAGATACCGCCTCTAGTGTTGCCGTCTGAGAACCCGCCTCCAGGCAACACAAATGAAACGACCGACCAATCAAAGTTTTCGTCTGCTTTATCACCTGATTTTTCTGATGTGCTTCAACCATTGGACCAGATTGATGGTGATGAAAGTACCTCAAAAAGCCACATTCCTATACCGGGTATCAAGCCGCGATTGGAAATTGCGCAGATTGAGCGTACAAAGCAACAACCCGGTCAAGCTTCCAATGAATATGTTGTGCAGTTAGGCGCTTTTTCCGACAAAACAAAAGCGCAGCAACAGTTGAACAATCTTGTGTCTAATGGAGTCGGTAGTGCATATACAGAAACACATATGATCAACGGTAATGTTGTAACGCGTGTGCGTATTGGTCCTTTTTTAAATCGTAACGTTGCAGAACTAGAGCTTGAAAAGCTCAAAAGACTGGGACTTGACGGTGTTGTAACACCGAAATAAAAAATGTGACTACGTTAGCTTTCTCCATTTGTCTCCAGATAAAATTGGATTGGTAGCACTCAATTTAGCGTGCAAGCTTTCTCATCAATGACTATTTTTGACTATGTTGTTTTAGGTATATTTTTTGTATCAGTCATCTTAAGTATCATGCGGGGTTTGGTACGCGAGGTTTTATCAATAGCAGGCTGGGTGATTGCTTTTATTGCGGCAAGCACATTTGCGCATGATTTCGAGCCTTATATACCACCTGAGATAGGTGGAGAGTCGTTGCGGCTTATTTCAGCATTTATTCTGGTTTTTATCGTAACTTTGATTGTTTCTGTTTTAATCACCACGTTGCTGAATACACTTATTAAAAATATTGGCTTGGGTTTTATTGACCGGATTCTAGGTGCCTTTTTTGGACTTGCTAGGGCATTGATCATCATCATGATTTTGGTTTTGGTCGCCGGTTTAACCGCTTTGCCCCAGCAGTCTTTATGGCAGCAAGCTGTGTTGAGCCCACCTATGGAAGCCATGGCTGAACAGGTGTTGCCCTGGTTACCTGATGACTTGTCTAAACGCATTAGCTATGAAAAAAAAGAAGAAGTTATCCAGCAATCGCACTGAAGTTTCGCAGCTGAAACCAGCGTGTAACTGGGAAAGAATGATTGTTTTGTTATTATCCAAGCACTGGACTAACGGAGTATTGGTATGTGTGGAATTCTAGGTATTGTTGCAAAGTCACCGGCTAATCAGTTGCTTTATGATGGACTGCTCATGTTACAGCATCGCGGGCAGGATGCTGGCGGCATTGTAACAGCGCAAGGAAACACTTTTCATATGCATAAGGGACTGGGTATGGTGCGCGATGTCTTTCGCACCCGAAACATGCGTGCATTACGGGGTAATATGGGAATAGGGCATGTACGTTACCCAACAGCAGGATCATTTCAATCACCTGCCGAAGCCCAGCCTTTTTATGTGAATTCACCTTTTGGCATTGTGTTGAGCCATAATGGTAATCTTACAAATGCTGACAAGCTGAATCAGGAATTATTTCAAACGGATTTGCGCCATGTGAATACCCACTCGGATTCCGAAGTATTATTGAATGTATTGGCACATGAGTTACAGGAGAGCACAGGTAATTGTCACCTTGATCCTGACGCAATTTTTGCAGCAGTCAGCGGAGTACATCAACGTTGTGAAGGTGCCTATGCGGTTGTTGCGATGATCGCCGGTTATGGCCTGCTGGCTTTTCGCGATCCTTACGGTATTCGCCCATTGGTGTTTGGCACAATAGAGAATCAAAAAGGAAAAGAATTTCTGGTTGCTTCTGAAAGTGTTGCTCTGGATACCCTCGGATTTCAACTGATACGCGATATTGCGCCTGGTGAAGCTATCTTTATTGATGAAAAAGGGAATTTCTACAGTAAACAGTGTGCTGAAAACACAGCCTTGAATCCATGTATTTTCGAATATGTTTATCTGGCGCGGCCTGATTCCATGATGGACGGGGTTTCTGTTTATGAAACGAGACTGAACATGGGCAGCTCTTTAGCTCAAAAAATTACGCAATCCATGCATCATCTGGATATTGATGTCGTTATCCCCATACCTGATTCTAGTCGACCAAGCGCATTACAACTGGCTAATCAGCTGGGTGTGGAGTTTCGCGAGGGATTTATTAAGAATCGCTACGTTGGACGAACATTTATTATGCCAGGACAACAGCAACGCAGAAAGTCCGTGCGTCAGAAGCTCAATGCGATGAGTATCGAATTTAGCGGAAAAAATGTATTACTGGTTGATGACTCGATTGTGCGCGGGACAACCAGTCGTGAGATTGTACAGATGGCCCGCGATGCGGGCGCCAATAAAATTTATTTTGCTTCGGCATCACCGCCGGTACGTTTTCCGAATGTCTATGGAATAGATATGCCAACCCGACAGGAATTAATTGCAACTGAACGTGATCCTGATGAAATCTGCCGTGAAATTGGCGCTGATTATTTGGTTTTTCAAGATCTGGATGCGCTGAAACTGGCTGTTTCAAAGGTCAATCCCGTTTTGTCCCGTTTTGAAACTTCCTGCTTTAATGGCGACTATATCGCAGGAAATGTAACGCCTGAATATTTGGATACTTTGGAAGCAAAAAGAAACGCCGAGCAGACTGTTTCACAATCGGCGTCAAAAACGCAGCTTGATTTAAGTCTTGCTGTGTCTGATTAAATGACAGTACTCTACCAGCACACGCTGTCATTTCTCCTCTAATCAAGTTTCTTCGGGAGTAACCAGTCAATGCCTGATCAACTCAAACCTGAAACGCTCGCGTTGCGAACAGGTATCCATCGCAGTCAGTTTAATGAACATTCAGAGGCTATTTATTTAACATCCAGTTTTGTTTTTGATAGTGCGGCACAGGCTGCGGCCCGGTTTTCCGGTGAGGAGCCCGGTAACATTTATTCGCGATTTACCAATCCAACCGTAACGGCATTGGAAGAACGTCTTGCCGCTATGGAAGGTGCGGAAACCTGTGTTGCTACATCATCAGGAATGTCTGCGATTCTGGCATGCGTAATGGGCTTGTTATCAGCAGGTGATCATATCGTCGCATCACAGAGTTTATTTGGCGCCACTGTGAATTTGTTCAATAATATCCTGAAAAAATTCGATGTTGAAACAACGTTTGTATCTGCGACTGATATCAGTATGTGGGAAGCTGCAGTCAAGCCAAATACCAAACTTTTTTTTCTTGAAACACCTTCTAATCCATTAACAGAAATTTCTGATATAGCTGAGCTGGCAAAAATCGCTAAAAATGCAGGCGCATGGCTTGCGGTTGATAATTGTTTCTGTACCCCTGTCCTGCAAAAACCGCTCGCGTTAGGTGCGGATATTGTCATTCATTCAGCTACCAAATATCTCGATGGTCAAGGCAGAGTGCTGGGTGGAGCCGTTCTGGGTAATCGGGAACTAATGATGGAAGGAGGGGTGTTTGGTTTTTTGCGTACCGCAGGTCCAACATTGAGTGCTTTTAACGCCTGGGTTATCTTGAAAGGCTTGGAAACACTTAAGGTTCGCATGGATGCGCATTCACGCAACGCCATGCAAATGGCACAATGGCTGGAAGCACACCCTAATGTTACTCGGATTTTTTATCCCGGCCTGCCATCGCATCCGCAATACCAGCTCGCTAAAAAGCAGCAAAATACTGGCGGCGGTATTGTAACGTTTGAAGTCAAAGGGGGTAAAGAAGCAGCTTGGTGCGTGATAGATCGAACACAATTAATTTCAATAACAGCAAACCTGGGCGATGCGAAAACCACAATGACGCACCCGGCAACGACGACACATGGACGAATCAGTCAGGAAGCACGTGATGCCGCCGGAATTACCGATGGTCTTTTGCGAATCGCAGTTGGTCTGGAAGCTGTGGAGGATCTTCAAGCCGATCTGGCAAGCGGTTTAGGATAGCAGAATTCTAAAATTTAAATGAACTACCAGTTACCTCATTGCAAGATCGGCTCTGTTGTTAACAGATAAGTTGATTTATCTAAACAACTTCAGCTTTCTCAATAATAACATCATCAAGCGGAACATTCTGGTGTCCGCTGCGATCGCCGGTCTGTACTTTCTTGATTTTATCAACTACATCCTGTCCTTCAACGACTTTACCGAAAACACAATAACCAAATCCTTGTGTGGTTGGTTCTTTGTAGTTGAGAAACCCGTTACTGGCGACATTAATAAAGAATTGTGAAGTTGCTGAATGAACATCAGCGGTTCTAGCCATGGCAATGGTATAGATATCATTTTTCAAACCGTTGGCGGCTTCATTCTGAATGGGGGGTTGCGTTTCTTTCTGCTTCATGCCCGGCTCATAACCGCCGCCCTGGACCATAAAATCATCAATCACCCGATGAAAAATGGTGTTGTTATAAAATCCACTTGTAACGTAATTTAAAAAATTTTGTACCGTTTCAGGTGCCTTGTCGCTATCGAGTTCAAGCGTAATATCACCAAAATTGGTTGTTAGTTTGATCATAAAATTACCTATTATTTATTATTTTCTGTGGCGGATGATAACACCGAAATATCTTCAATGATAATCATATTTCTGGGAACATCACCTGGGAAAGGACCACCCGATCCCGTGGGTGTTTTGGCAATTTGATGCACGATTTCCATGCCATCAATTACCTTGCCGAAAACGGTGTAGCCATAACCTCTTGGATGAGGCGCGGTAAAGTTAAGAAACGCATTATTCGCAACATTAATAAAAAACTGCGCTGTTGCCGAGTGCGGATCGGATGTGCGTGCCATCGCTATCGTGCCAACTTCATTTTTAAGGCCATTGTTGGCTTCATTTTCAACTGGAGCACGCGTAGGTTTTTGATTAAATGACGTGTCAAATCCGCCGCCCTGAATCATGAAATTGGGGATCACACGATGGAATATTGTATTTTTATAAAATCCATCTTCAACATAATGCAGAAAATTCTCGACTGTTTTGGGCGCTTTCTCAGGATAAAGTTCAAGCGTGACGGTGCCCTGGTTTGTTTTTATCAGCACTTGCGGATCGGCTGCATGGCTTGTTGCGTTGCAAAAAATAAAAAGAACTGAAACTGTTATTAAAAATTGAATAAAACGCATTGGTTTCCTTGGTGAATTGTTTGTTTACGAGGAATTAACAAATATTTGTTATGTTATACTCCTCAGGTTTTTTTGATTAAATTCAGTGCATTCAGGATTCTATCAAGAAGATAGACACTTCTACAATCATAACTAATTTTTACATGTTGAAAATTTATAATACGCTGATTCGTGATAAACAGGATTTTGTACCCTTAACGCCTGGAAAAGTAAAAATTTATGTTTGTGGCATGACTGTATACGACTTTTGTCATCTGGGCCATGCGCGCGTATTGGTTGTATTTGACATGGTCACACGCTGGCTGAAAGCATGTGGATTTGAAGTCATTTATGTGCGAAACGTTACTGATATAGATGATAAGATCATTAAACGCGCACTCGCAAATAACGAAACGATTGAATCATTGACACATCGTTTTATCCAAGCAATGGAAGAAGATGCCGCAGCATTGGGTGTTGATCGACCGACGTATGAACCGCGTGCGACTCAATATGTAGAAAACATGATCGCCATGATTGATACATTAGTCAAAAAAGCACTTGCATATACTGCTGATAATGGTGATGTTTATTATGCAGTACGCAATTTTCCAGATTATGGAAAATTATCTGGCAAGTCGCTGGAAGATCTGCGTGCAGGTGAACGGATTGAAATTGACGTCAATAAGAAAGATCCGCTTGATTTTGTCTTATGGAAATCAGCCAAACCAGGAGAGCCTTACTGGGAATCGCCCTGGGGTAAAGGACGCCCAGGCTGGCATATTGAATGCTCGGCGATGAGCGAACAATTTCTAGGTGAACACTTTGATATCCATGGGGGTGGGCAGGATTTGCAATTCCCACATCATGAAAATGAAATCGCGCAAAGTGAGGGCGCACATGATCATCCCTTTGTTAATTACTGGATGCATAATGGTTTTGTACGTATTGACAGTGAGAAGATGTCTAAATCACTTGGAAATTTCTTTACAGTTAGAGAAGTTATAAAAAGCTATCAGCCTGAAGTTGTGCGCTTTTTTATTTTGCGCGCACATTATCGCAGTCCGTTGAATTATTCCGATCAGCATTTAAAAGATGCCAAACTTGCACTGGATCGTTTGTATATTGCCTTGAAAGATATTGAAGTCGTGGATAATAATGAAATAGACTGGAAAAATGAACATGCATCCAGGTTCATGGCGGCAATGAATGACGACTTCAATACGCCGGAAGCCATGGCTGTGTTATTTGAGCTTGTCGGTATAGTTAACAAAACACAATCTGTTGAAAGCGCATCGTTGCTTAAATCACTTGGCGGTATTCTGGGTTTATTGCAACAAACACCGCAATTCTATCTGCAGAATAGTTCAGTTGAGACATCGGCGGAAGTAATTTCATCTGACAAAATAGAACAATTGATTCAGGAACGCCTGAAAGCGCGCAAAACAGGCCGTTATTCAGAAGCCGATACGATACGCCAGATCCTCTTAAACGCAGGTATTATTCTTGAAGATGGACCACATGGCACCACTTGGAGACGAAATTAAGCATCGCTTATTTCATTGTCCTTCAGAGTATCCAGGATATATTATTAAAATTACGCTAAATACGCCAAATATATAAGGTGGAGCCGGAGAAATCATTCAATCTGATGCTTTTTTCAGGCGCCACACCTGGAATCATGAATGTATTGCTGATAAAAATACTGCCAGGGCGCATTTCGCGGCAGGCTTTTTCCCAAATTGATTTCATGGGAACTGGAGACAGATAAGCATAAACAACATCATATTGTGAAAGATTCTGTTTCCACAAATCGCCCCATAGCACTTTACAACCTGATTCTTTACACAAGTTTCTTATCTTGCCAATCAAATAAGGCAAAAGCGCGGCCTCTACGCCGTAAAATACACCATTGGTCCGTGTTTTATTGAGCCTGCTGAGTAATCCACCGCATCCGCACCCAAGGTCTATAAAAGTAAAATCCTTTTTGCTGGGTAAAAATGAGGTCAGAGCGGTTGTAACTTCTTTGCTGGAGAGATATAAAGGGACTTGCGTCTGATATGTTTTACCATAAATTAACACAAGCAAACAAAAACCAAGACCAAACCAATACGGGGATAACTCTATTGCATGTGTGGCTATAATGGCAGGCATGAAACATAATTGTATCGGAATCCACCACGTGGCCATCTTAAAGAAGTAGCTGAAGATGGCGGCTACAGTGCCATGTAATACGGCCCATACAAAAATACTAACCGATGAAAATGAGGCAATTAACGGCAACATCATTACCAGTACCGTCAGTTGAATCACAAATGCCGTCAGTACCGGCAAACGGTTATAAAATTTAGTTTTCCTCATTACCGGCCTGATTCCAATAGGCGGTTGATCAGTTAACAGGATCCGGCACCGTCAACGTGTTGAATTCTGTTTCGTTGCTTACATCAATTATTTCACTTTCCTGGGTAATTGCACTTTCGGCCTTTTTATTCATTACAATGATACTGATACGACGGTTGATTGGATTGAAAGGATCTTCCTTGTCGAATAGTACTGCCGACGATAACCCGACAACACGCAGCATTTTTTCACCTTCCATACCGCCAGCAATCAGCTCCCGCCGGGAGGCATTGGCGCGATCAGCCGACAGTTCCCAGTTACTGTAACCTTTGTCTCCAGAAGGATAAGGGGTAGCATCGGTATGACCCGAAAGGCTGATTTTATTGGGAACATCATTCAGTGTTTTTCCAATCTCCTGAAGGATGGTCCTCGTATAAGGCTGTAATTCAGCCCGTCCGCTGGAAAACATAGGACGGTTTTGTTCATCGACAATCTGAATTCGTAATCCTTCCGTTGTAATATCTATTAATAACTGATTTTTAAATTTCTTTAATATAGGATTGATGTCAATGGCTGCTTCGATTTTGTTTTTTAATTTGTTAAGACGCAGCATTTCTATGCGTTCTTGCTCGGCTTTCGCGGCTTTAAGATCAAGCATCTTTTTTTCAGTGATAGCTTCGCCTTTCTTTACTTGGCCAGTACTGTGTGTCAGATCAGTACCACCCCCTTTTACAATACTGCTAGCGTCACCCACGTTTGAACCGCCAAACATGGCAAGTTTCAACGGCGTTTTGAAATATTCAGCAATGCCTTCTAAATCTCCTTGTGAAGCCGATCCCAGTAACCACATTAGCAGAAAGAATGCCATCATTGCAGTCACGAAGTCGGCATAAGCAATTTTCCAGGCCCCGCCGTGATGACCACCTGCAACTTTTTTAATGCGCTTGATAACGATAGGGCGTTGCGAAAGATCTTCAGCCATAAATGTACCTCGTTAAGTCTTGTTCTAATTCCACAGAAAAAATTAAGTTTCCTTGCTCTTCTTCACATGCTCTTCCAATTCCAAAAAGGAAGGACGCTCCGTGGAAAATAATACTTTTCTTCCAAACTCCACTGCCAATACAGGTGAATATCCGTTCAGGTTGGCAAGTAATGTAATCTTGACACATTCAAGCAGCTTGCTTGATTCGTGTAATTGATGTTCAAGTTTTCCGGCCAGTGGACTGACAAAACCATAAGCAAGCAAAATGCCTAAAAAAGTACCTACTAACGCAGCGGCAATCAGGACGCCTAATTCAGCCGGCGGCAAATGAACAGATTCCATGGTATGGACGACACCCATAACCGCAGCGATAATGCCAAAGGCCGGTAAGCCGTCGCCCAGTTTGGCAACACTGTGTATCGGAACTTCACCTTCCTGATGGTGTGTTTCCAGTTCACTGTCCATTAAATTTTCAATTTCCAGCGCATTTAGGTTGCCACCGACCATCAAGCGCAGATAATCGGTAATGAATTCTGTTACGTGATGATCAGCCAGAATGGTTGGATATTTTGTAAAAATCGGACTGTTTTTCGGATCATCAACATCTGCTTCAATTGACATTAAGCCCTCTTTACGTATTTTTCCCAGAATCTCATAGAGTAATGTCATGAGTTCCATATACACCGCTTTGGTATATTTTGAGCTCTTGAAAACACCGGGCAAGCCTTTCATGGTAGCTTTGATTGCCTTACCAGAATTGCCGACCACAAAAGCTCCGACCGCTCCCCCGCCAATCATCAACACTTCGACGGGCTGCCATAATGAAGCTAAATGGCCTCCTGCAAGTGCGAAACCACCAAAAACAGATAAAATGATAATCACGTAACCGACAATAACTAACATTGTAGAAAATCCCTAGGAGTGAATTAAATAGTCATCAGGTTTAATAAA
>DOOY01000010.1 GCA_003514765.1 Nitrosomonas sp.
ATACGTGATGCGATTAATCAGTCAGATGCCGGAATTTCGGCAAGTATCATAAATGATGGCTCAGGAGATCGACTGGTAATTGCTTCAAAAGATACAGGATTGAGTAATGCGCTCAAAATCACGGTGTCGGATGATGACGGAAATAATCTAGATAGCGCCGGTCTATCTCAATTCGCCTATGATGCCTCTATCGGTGGTACAGCTAATCTTTCCGAAACGGTAACGGCAAGTAACGCCACAATGGTTATTGACGGCATTCCAATCAGTAAAGCATCCAATAAAATTACAGATGCAATTGATGGTGTAACGTTTAATCTATTGAAAGCCGATTTGGGCACAACTACAACACTTAACATCACACGGGATACCGCCGGTATTGAGAAATCTATTTCGTCTTTTGTCAAAGCCTATAACGAGCTAAATCAGACGATTACAAATTTATCCAAATATAACTCAGAAACAAAACAAGCTTCTATTTTGACAGGGGACTTTACAGTAAGATCTCTGCAAAATCAACTACGTAATGCACTTTCCGATCCATTAAAAACTGCAGGTGGTGGCTTACGCATATTATCAGAAGTCGGCGTCTCTTTTCAAGATGATGGCTCGCTTAAACTAGATTCCAGCAAATTAAGTGAAATTGTTAACAACCCGAGCAAAGACATATCTACATTATTTGCTTCTGTTGGCAAAACAAGTGATAGTCTGGTTTCATTTGTCAGTGCCAAGTCTGATACTGTAAACGGAAACTATCTATTGGATATCAATCAAATCGCCACTCAAGGAACAGCTATAGGCTCCACTCCGGCTGCGCTCACAATTACCTCTGGTGTGAACGACACACTCGATCTTACAATTAACGGTACTACCGCCAGCATTACATTAGGAGCAGGTAATTATAGTGCCGATTCACTTGCGGCTGAAATACAGTCAAAAATCAATGGCAAATCTGCTTTTTCATCAAAGGATATTGATGTTACAGTCACGCAATCAGCCGGGATTCTAACCATTACGTCAAATCAATATGGCTCTTCGTCTTCAGTAGAAATTACAGGAGGAAACGGCGAACTAGCCTTGTTTGGTACTGCTACTGAAACAATCGGTTTAGACGTAGCTGGCGCAATTAATGGCATCAACGCTACAGGCTCAGGACAAATGCTCAATGGAACGGGTGACAGTAACGGGTTAGTACTTCAAATTACAGGTGGCAACCTTGGTTCACGCGGAACAATTGACTTTGCACATGGTTTTGCCGCCAAATTGGACCAGGTAATTAACAAAATGCTCGATGGCAACCTGATTAATAACCGCATTGATGGTATTAATGCAAAAATTGATGACATAAATACACAGCGAGAAACGCTATCTCGACGCCTTGATGATGTAGAAAAACGGATTCGCGCACAGTTTTCCGCACTGGATACGATGATTGCCAGCATGACGCAAACAAGCAATTTCCTGCAGCAGCAATTATCTACTATAAATAATAGTTAATTTATCCGTTTGTACAGCAAAATTTCAGTTCTGAGAATATCTATTAAGGAGTACTTAATGTATGCGACTATGAATAGCCCTATCTCCGCATATCAGCGGATTGGCGTTGAAACGGGTGTTGAATCAGCCAATCCCCACAGACTCATTCTAATGTTGTTTGAAGGCGCTCAAGAAGCGCTTGTAAAAGCAAAAATGCATATAAGGCATAGTGAAATTGCCAGAAAAGGAGAAGCGCTTTCAAAAGCCATCATGATCATAGATCATGGCTTAAAAGCAAGTCTAGACATGAATGTTGGTGGTGAATTGGCGTTTCACCTTCAGGCACTATATGACTATATGACTAGTCGTCTATTAATTGCAAATCTTAAGAATGACATTGAAATTATCGACGAGGTCAATGGATTATTAAATGAATTATATGGCGCATGGAAAGCCATAGAGAACACTAGTACTCCAACAACTTAGAAATGATGAGTACTAACGACATGCATGCGGTACAAAAAACCGAAGTCTGATTTTATTACACAAAAATTCAAAAGGTTCTTAACAAAATGGATAGCACGCAACTTATTAATACATATGAGCATATTCTAGCAATCACCCACAAAATGCTGGTAGCAGCACAAAATAATGAATGGGACAAATTAATAAATTTAGAACAAGAATGTAAGCAATTAACAAATATGCTCATTAAAAATAAACCAGAACCCTTGTTAAGTCACAAATTGCAGCAAAAAAAAATAGAAATTATTCATCAAGTGCTTAATCACGACGCACAAATCAAAGCAATTACAGAGCCATGGATGGAAAAACTGCAAGACATTTTCAGCACAAGCGAACGCAAACGCAATCTGCAACAAGCCTACGAGGCTGGCAATGTTTACTGACCGCGAATAAATCTCTTATTCGTTTTATAGTATACATTTGTAGCGGAGGCACTCATTGTATTAAAAACAACCGTGATTCCTACTACGATAAAAACCGATCAGATTTCAAACCAAACACAAGCAAAAACTGTTACCGCAGTTAGACCTGTTGTGCCCGTTGCACCGGTAGCGACTGGCTCTGATTCTAAACATGCCTCACATGAATTTGTACAAGGTCAGAAGTACCAAGCATTTGTTGAAGCACGCTTATCCAATGGTAACTTCCGGGTATTGATTTCAGACAAATTGCTTCAGATGCATCTGCCTGAAAATATCCGGCCCGGTGATAAATTGCAGCTTGTACTGTTATCAAACGCGCCAAAACTCAAGTTCGCACTACAACGTGAAAGCCTCACAGAAACAGCAAAAAACAATACCTTAATTAGCCCAACAGGCCGATTCCTGGACGTACTCATCCAGGAATCCGGAAAACCTGCAGCATCAAATATACTCACCAACACCCACCCTATACTCACGGATTTCCCTTTAAATAGCCGGGAATTACCGCTTTTATTACAAAAAGCAATTCGTCAAAGTGGTTTATTCTATGAATCGCATTTGGCAAAATGGGTTAATGGTAAAAATACGGTTGAAAAATTACATCAGGAACCGCAAGGGAAAATAAGTGTAAGTGCCACGACATACGCAACATCAACCGCACATATGTCAGCCATACCTGTTAATACACAAAGTTTATCACTTGTACAACAACAGTTACTGGCACTAGAGACTGGTCATATTGCTTGGAATGGTGAGATATGGAAAGGACAAGATTTGCAATGGGATATCTATGAAGACACTACAAATAGCAATATTGCTGATGAAAATACTGCGCTTCGATGGAAAACAAAATTAACACTAACTTTGCCGCAGCTAGGGGAGATCATAGCATCTATTACTTTTAATTCACAAGGCATGCAAATTTCGATAGATACTGCTGACGACAACACAGTTAACCTGCTAAAAACAAACCAAGTTCCTTTTAAGACTAGTATGCAAGCAGCAGGTTTCACTATTCAATCACTTGATATTCATCACAATGACTGAGAACAACGCCAATCAGAAAGCTGTTGCACTGGCATACCGTGAAGGCCAAGCTGCGCCCAAGGTAATCGCCAAAGGTTGCGGATTAATCGCACAGGAAATTATCAAACGCGCAAAAGAATCAGGGGTCTATGTACACGAATCACATGAATTGGTGGCGTTACTTATGCAAGTAGATCTGGACGACAGAATTCCCCCTCAACTATATGTGGCAGTTGCTGAATTATTAGCCTGGTTATATCACCTAGAACAAAATCAAAAAAAGATAACGCTATAAACACGCCTTATTAGCAATACATAACCACTCTCTATTGGAGTACCAAATTATGGTTGAATCAATCCACAATATTGATCTCTCGAACGCTAAGCATGACAAAAAGTCTTTACCGCACAAGGATGAAGCTTTTCGCATTTATTCAAAAATAGACATACTGTATATTCTGCGAGAAATTATGCAGAAAAACACGTTAATCACGCTTTATTTCGATCGAAGCAACCGGTTTATCTTAACCTCCATTCTTGCCTTGAACGAAGATAGAAATGAAATGTTAATAGATATTGGTGTCGAACCCGATTTCAATGAAGCGGCTTTAGCTTCAAAAAATCTAACTTTCATTACATCACAAAATAGAATCAAAATTGAATTTGCATGCAATCAACTCAAAACCAAACAATTTGATAACCGAAGTGCCTTTGCAGTCGAATTACCGGCATCTCTGATTCGCATGCAAAGAAGAAATTTTTTCCGCATAACCACACCCACAACCAAACCCTTAAAATGCATTATTCCCATACCGACCCAAGACACACCAACAAAAGCAGAAATTACGTTACTTGATATCAGCTGTGGGGGAATAGGTGTCATAGATCATCATCCGGTAATCAATTTTGATCCTGGAATTTCTTATCACAATTGTCAAATCGAGTTACCTAGTATAGGACGGATTACCACGACTATACAGGTAAAAAACACTTATGAGATTACGCTTAAGGGCGGCCAGGCTTGTAAGCGCGCAGGCTGTCAATTTATAGATCTACCGGCATCAATGGAAGTTATGATACAGCGCTACATAACAAAGCAGGAACAAACCAGGGTAAACACCTAATCCCTTTCATCCAACTTCAAAATAAGTCATGAGAAATTCACATCAAGTAGTTAAAGGACCCAATCTTCAACAACCGGCTGCAACGTATTTTTCGGGGTCATAATGATATTCTCAGATCCCATTTTAACCGGCAAACAAATCAATAGTAAAAATCATACTTGTGATAACCAATTAAAATCAAATGAGATTATTGTCATTGATCAAGGCATTAAGGACTATCCAATACTCATAGACAGCCTTAGAGCCGATTTGATTGTCCATATTCTGGATAGCAAACATGATGGCGTAATACAACTCACCAGCATCTTGCATCAATATACCAAACTAAATGCGGTCCATATTCTTGCACATGGCCAAGAGGGGCATCTGTCATTAGGTCACAGTATTCTTTCGAATGAAACAATCGCACAATATCAAAACGCTCTTTTTTCTTGGCGATTGGCTCTTTCCGATAGTGCCGATATTCTGATCTATGGATGTGAAGTTGCCAAAGGCGTAGCGGGCGAAACATTTATTCAGCAATTAGCTGCACACACCAATGCTAATATTGCCGCGTCACGTAATTTAACCGGAAATAGAAAATTAGACGGAGATTGGGAACTCGGTTATTTAGTGGGGCCAGTCAGCACTCAATTACCTTTCAACCCAAACATAATAGATAGTTATCCTTCCGTATTGACACTGGAGAGTTTTACCGGATTCGTGCATGATACCCACCGTGCACCGTCGTTTGCCTTTAATGGATTCACCTACTCAATTAATGACCCAAGTCCGGTATCAAGCGACTTGCGTGAAATGGTGTTTGGAGGAGACCCCTATTTGGAGCTAGGTGGCGGCATCGGCACCACTATATTCAGTATTACCAAAACAGATGGATCAGAATTTAGTCTGACTTCACTGACCATCAGGGATGAGTTCAATATAGGAGCCACCTATTCAGTGAGTGGCTGGCGTGATGGCACAAAGGTCACTGGTGATTACAACCACTCATTAACCGGAACCAATTCAAATACCAATTCTTTTTCAGGCGCATCGGATATAGGCTTTCAGAATATTGACGCGATTAAATTCTCTGGAACCGATATTGGTTTTAGCTTGGAGGACTGGACATTTGGAGCCGCCGTAACCAGCCCCACCATCACCTCAGCTACATACGACGCCACTACCAATACACTGGTGGTGACTGGCACCAATATGGTGGCTACAGCCGGCGCACTGAATGATATCAATGTCTCCAAACTGACGCTAACCGGACAAGGTGGTGCAACGTATACGCTCACCACACCGAACGTGGAAATCACATCGGCTACGAGTTTTACTGTTGCACTAAATGTTACAGATCGGGTTAATGTGGAAGGATTGCTGAACAAAAACGGAACTTCTGCCGTCGATGCCACAACGTTTAATATCGCGGCTGCCGATGACTGGAACCCTTCTCAGGCAGGCAATGCAGATTTAACAACCAATACTGTCACCGTCAGTAACTTACAGACACCTACCATTACTTCCGCCACTTATGAGGCTAATACAGGGAGTCTGATTGTCACCGGAACGAATTTCGTCAAAGCCAGCGGCGCCACCAATGACATCACCGCCAATAAATTCACTCTCACCGGTGAAGGCGGGACAACATATACGCTGACCGATTCTTCCAACGTTGAAATCACCTCAGAAACAGCGTTTACCATCACATTAAGTGCAACCGATAAAGCGGCTATCAATCAGATTCTAAACAAGAATGGGACAGCATCCACCACCACAACCACCTATAATCTAGCTGCCGCAGATGACTGGAACACTGTCATCGGTAATATGAATATCTCCGACGCCGTCGGTAACGGCGTCACTGTCAGCAATGTTGCAGCGCCTGCAATTACCAGCGCTACTTACGATTATTCCACGAATACGCTTGTGGTAACCGGAACCGGCTTCCTCAAAAAATCCGGTGCCAGCAATGACATTGACATATCCAAGTTTACTTTTACGGGAGAAGGCGGTGCGACCTATACACTGACCAGCACCTCGGATGTAGAGATCGCTTCTGCAACACAATTTACAATTAATCTATCCAACACTGATAACTTCAATGTTGCGGCGTTACTCAATAATAATGGCACCACATCATCTGTAAGCGGCACATTCTATAATCTGGGAGCTGCCGAAGACTGGGCAGCGGGCGCTGATGCTGCTGTCAATGTAGCTGACACAACCGGAAATGGCATTACTGTCTCAAACTATACTACGCCCACTGTTACTTCGGCGACTTATGATATCGGCACAGGACAACTAACCATTACCGGAACAAATTTCGTCAATAAGTCCGGCGCTACCAATGACCTGGATGCTTCATTACTGACCTTCACTGGCGAAGGCGGGAACTACATCTTGACGGATACCAGCAATGTTGATATTACCTCAGCAACTGCTGCAACGCTTATTTTGAGCGCAACCGATCAACTGCATATTCATGGTTTACTGAATAAAAACGGCACATTATCAAGTAGTGCAACAACCTACAATCTGGCTTTGGCAGACAACTGGTTAGCCGGCGCACCGAATGCCATTGACATTGCTGATCTAACAGGTAACGGAAT
>DOOY01000169.1 GCA_003514765.1 Nitrosomonas sp.
CCCGTAACCACCATTGCTGAAATCGTTAATAAACATGCAGTTTTATACCCTGTATTAATCGGGCTGAATATGTGCTTTTTGATCGTGCGGTAGATGTTCGACGGTATTTTGATTTTTAAATCTCTTGTTTTTGGTAAAAAACATTTAATTTTTATATGCACTGCCAACACGCTCTTGAGCATCGATAGAACTTGAATGAGGCGGCACTACTGTTTCTTCTTTCTTGGAGCTATAAGATATACAGCCGCTTAGTCCTATGAATATTATTGAAATTATAAACAATTTTATGTTTCTCATTGGTTGTCCTTTACAAATTTTGATCAAACAAGATTTATTTAAGTATACATTGCTCTGTTGCTATATTGCCGTATACGGTGCAGTGGTAAATTCCGCTGTGCAGCGCCAATCTACACTATATAATAAAATAAAATTTTTTAAAATAACAATGTGATAGCAATAGCGCGCCAATTGGGCAGGAAAAGGAATTTCACGAAAGAAAGTTTTTGAACTTGTGGATATTTTGTGTCAATTATGTTTTCATCGCGATAACAAACTGCGATCTCCTGTGAGCAGCACGAGAAGTCTGGATTGAATGACAGCATCGAATTCATGGCTTCGTAACAAACTGCAGGGTTTGAGGAAAAATCGTGTTGCAATGTGTCACCGCCGGATTTGCTTGTTGCGTTCAATTAGTTGCGGTAAACGTATTGTGTATTGTAAAAATTTTGTTGAATCGGACCTTCCTACATGTGCTAGCGTGGCAGTAGTGATAGCCGATACCGATACAATAATTACGTTAAATCCTGATACAATTTTCATCCAAGATTGCTTTTC
Source organism: Nitrosomonas sp. (assembly GCA_003514765.1). Lineage (GTDB taxonomy): Bacteria > Pseudomonadota > Gammaproteobacteria > Burkholderiales > Nitrosomonadaceae > Nitrosomonas. The sequence continues at coordinate 835 of DOOY01000169.1, forward strand.
AATTTTTAACCTATTTGCAAAAGCGTAAAATGCGCTTGCTATGAATTATAATTCCCGCAACTTAATCTTTTTAAATCGTCAGTCCGGACAGACAGGATTACAAACCATCGAATGACAGCATGACGATCAGCGAATCCAGTCATTATTTGATCAAACCCAGTGATGCGACAACCTGGGTGTCCTGTAAAAGACGCACGTGGCTCGATATGCATCAGGTAGCTGTTCATGATGTGGATCCATTCAACCAGCTATTATTTGACGCCGGACTGCAGCACGAAACCAATGTATTGACCCAATTACAGTCAAAGCATGAGGTGCATCGTGCAACCACTTTCGAACATACGCGAGCGTTGATGCATCAGGGCGCAGCCGTCATTTATCAAGCGCGATTGGTTGATCATGAAGTTGGTCTGGTCGGGTTTCCTGATTTTTTGATTCGCCATGAGAGTGGGCAATATCAGGCGGCTGATGCCAAATTGTCACAAAGCGAGCACAAAAAAGCGCTGCAGATTCAACTGGGACTCTATCGCCGGCTGCTGGCCAGTCAATTACCGGCCATTGTGTTTCTTGGGGACGGGCGCGTGGCAAGTCTTGGCTGCGAAGTCGATTTGCTTGTCGATGCGTTTATTGATGACATGCGGCGGTTACGTGAACAGCCTGTGCAACCGACGGTACGTTACAGCCATAGTAAATGCCGCATTTGTCCTTATTTTTCGCATTGTCGTCCACAATTTGACCTCAATGAGGATATCTCACTGCTCTATGGGATGCATGGCCGTACAGCCGAACATCTGGCCCAGGCTGGTATTGAAACTATCTCACAGCTAGCCATACAAAATGCTGAAGATATTCCGGATATGCCGCATCTGACCGGCCAGAAACGAAAACAGCGCGTCATTCTGCAGGCTCGATCTTTTCTTTACGGTGAATTATTTCAACTAAACAAAGTGACACTTCCTGCGGGTACTTGGATTCATTTTGACATTGAAGATAATCCACTGACGCCCACACGCGACCGGCATGTCTATTTATGGGGTCTGCTGAAGCCACCTTACACCCGAAATGATTTTGATTACATATGGACTGATGATGAAACACAAGATTATAACGGCTGGCTTTTATTTCTGGAAAAAATAGAACTTTATCGTACGCGTTATACCTCGCTCATTCTCGCTCATTATTCAAATCATGAAAAAAACACCATAAAAAAATATGCGGAACGCTACGATATGATTGAACATGCTACCGTACAATGGTTGCTGGGACAGCACGGCGAATACACACCATTATTCGACATGCAGAAGCCAGTGCTGGATAACCTGGTGTTGCCATTACAAGGTTACGGTTTAAAAGATATTTGTAAACATCCCGATCTGGTAAATTTTCAATGGGAAAATCAAGAATCTGGATCGCAATGGTCTGTAGTGCAATTCAATCTTTATTTGAAAGAAACCGATGCGCAAATAAAACAGCTGTTAAGAGCTGGAATACTTGGCTATAACCGCGATGACGTATTGGCTACGCGCAAACTAGAAGTATGGTTGCGGGATCATTTCACGTAACAAAGCTATTGGTTTTACCGGGAACATCTAGTACTCTATCAATTTAATAAATTAGGATAAAGTCTCTTTAGCTTTATCCTTGCATCCTCAGTGCTAAAACGCCAGTCAACCGATGCGGCATTTTGGTTACGACTCATTGCCCAAGCGGTGATTTCATTTGCTACGCTTACACTGTCCGGCAACCGCCTTGTCAAACACTGACGACTTAATACGCTGAACTCGCATTCTGCCATATTCAACCAACTTCCATGCTTAGGTGTATAAACAAATTCCAGCTTGTTTAACAACCTTCTGGCATGTTCCGGTGCAAAGGCTTTATACAACGAAGCGCCACTGTGCGTATTGAGATTGTCCATTACCAGTGTAATCTTGTCGGCATTCGAGTAGTCTTCCTCAACCAGTCGACGTACGCCTTCTGCCCATTCACAAGCAGCATGATTATCTGCAACCTGGATACGCCGCCAGTTTTCGAACGGTGCGTAAAACAACAGCAGATGCGCCACACCATTACGCTCATATTCAACATCATAGCGTTCTGTTGCGCCAGGTCGCGCCGCAATAGGTGCACGTACTTCTTTAATACATTGTATCGTCGTCTCATCCATGCAAACCACGGGATTCAATGGAT
>DOOY01000220.1 GCA_003514765.1 Nitrosomonas sp.
ACGTCTGCGGGACGTCCCATGACTGACGGAATACCCCGATCTGCAGTTCTGTCATCATGAAACCGCTCCATATTCAAAACAACTTTGGTGCGTTTAGTTGGTTTGATCGTAACCGTCGGTGAAACACCGCGGCGCCGCATGACTACACCATCACGAAAACTGTCGGAATCCTCAAACATGCCATTAACGCGAAAAGCCACCTTGTCATTCAGCACATGACCGAAATCCGCCGTCATCCGTTTTTTATTAAAAGAGCCGCCCTGAAACGAGAATTCGCGCACCGGATCCCAATTCGCCTGTTTCGTGACTCGGTTAACCACACCACCCGATCCGCCGCGGCCAAAAATCATCCCATTGGCGCCTTTCAACACTTCGACGCGTTCAATATTGTAGAGATCCCGGAAAAACTGCACGTCATCGCGCACGCCATCAATAAAAAAATCACCGGTCGAGCGGTTGCCACGAAAGACCAAGGCATCACGATTACCTTCGCCTTGCGACACACCGACACCCGGTACATAACGTACGGCATCTCCCAGACTCTGAATCGCCTGATCCTTTATTAATTCCTCAGTCACGACCGTTATCGATTGCGGCACATCGCGTAACAGCGTATTTGTTTTGGTTGCGGTAACACTACTGGTAGCGGCATAGTTGCCGGTATTGCCGGCTGAAATCTGAATGGTGGGTAATACGGTCACCCCCCCGGAAGACTGTGTGCCTGAGACTTCAAGACCGCCCGCAGATTGAGCTGCCACAATTTCATAACCGTTAGTCTGCTGAACGAATCTGAGTCCACTGCCGATTAATAAAAAATTCAACCCTGACGAAACATCAAAGCTGCCTTCCAGGCCTTGCGTTTTAACATCTTTCAAAAGCGCTGGATCATAAATCAGATTGATGCCTGCTTGGCGCGAGAATTGATTTAACGCATCTTGCAGCAGACCGGCTGGAATATTGTAGGTCTGCTCAGATACAGTTTTATTTTCAAACGTTTCGGCAAATGCATTATTCAGCAAAAAACAAAACAGTAAAACAAAGCAGTTTAAGCAAAAATGCAGACAAAATTTGAGTCCACTTTGCTTTCTCTTGTATATAAGAATCATTTTTATTATTAAACTCACTACTTTTCTTGACCACTTTTGCCATTTGATCCACCTTCGATGTACTGAATGGCATTTCAAGAAAAGAAATCAGGTTTATTTGTGCAGTGTCTCGACACAAGTCCGGTAAAAAAACACGTTGTTTCATTCTAAAATTTTTAGTCTTATTCTGTTGTATAGTTTGCATAACTCATTCAATGCGAGACACTACACTGATTCATTTACCATCGATACACACACTTAAGTATGTTCATTCGGGCATTCCACCACAGCACCGTCATGTAAATATAAAATTCACAAAGAAAAAATCATATCTGACTTTGCAGCCAGTTTTGGATGCCGACTTTCTGCATCATATCAAGCTGCGTTTCCAACCAGTCGATATGCTCTTCGGTATCTTCCAGAATACTTTCAAAAACCTCGCGTGAAACATAATCTCCTTTCGCTTCACAGGCGGCTATTGCCGCCGTTAACGTCTCATGCGCCATTTGTTCCAATTTCAGATCACAGCTAACGCATTCCTCAACCTTTTCTCCGATCATCAACTTGCCCAGTTCCTGCAAATTCGGCAGGCCTTCAAGTAATAAAATGCGTTCAATCAGCTTATCCGCGTGATTCATTTCCTCCATTGATTCATCGTATTCATGTTTGCCCAGACTATTGAAACCCCAGTTTTTATACATACGGGCATGTAAGAAATATTGATTAATCGCGGTAAGCTCATGCTGCAATTGGCGATTAAGCCACTGAATAATTTCGGTGTCCCCTTTCATAGTTTGTCTCCTCAGGCTGTTCTGTTGTTAGGCATGTAGTTTCTGGCAGGAGAGAACACGACTGCGCTTTTTGCGTGCGTGCCTGGTCCAAAACTTCCTTTGTATGGCAGGCACAGATTCCGCATTGCTCAGTCACACCGAGACAGTTTTTTAAATCACGCATGCGCTCAGCACCATTATTGACTGCTTCGCGAATCGCACTGTCTGTCACTCCTCTGCAAACACAAATATACATGATATATGCCCTAACTTTAAATTTTTAGTGCTTTTCAGCCTAAAAACAAACTAACTAAAAACGATGATATTAATGAGAATGATTCGTAATTATATTCCTCTTTAAGAATAGATTGCAAGAAATTTCAACAGAAAAAATCAGCCGCATGCCATAATTTGTGGAAATACCTTGTTAAAACGTTCAAATTTCGACTTAACCGTCATTCATAATCACACTAAAATAGGCGTGCGTAATTCGCATGAACGATTAATCCCTGCAAATTCGACACTTCAATCCACTCGATAAAACACATGCAAAAAAACATCTACATTGTCGCCGGCGCCAGACCTAATTTCATGAAAATCGCCCCCATCGTGCGTGCACTGAATAACCAAACCATACTGACCTATCGAATTATCCATACGGGCCAGCATTATGACCCGGAAATGAACGAGGTTTTTTTTGAGGAACTGGGCATACCCCAGCCGGATATTTTTATGGGCGTTGGCGGCGGATCGCACGCCCAGCAGACCGCCAAAATAATGATCGCGTTTGAAGAATACTGCCAGAATGACAGGCCGGATGCCGTTTTGGTTGTAGGCGACGTCAATTCAACACTGGCTTGCTCCATCGTCGCCAAAAAACTGCAAATACCGGTCGCGCATGTTGAAGCAGGCTTACGCAGTGGCGACATGCGCATGCCAGAAGAAATCAACCGCCTGGTAACCGACAGTATCTCCGACTGGTTTTTTGTAACGGAACCCAGTGGATTGAGACATCTGCAACATGAAGGCAAACCGGACGCCGCCACCTTCCTCGTCGGACATGTGATGGTGGACAACCTGCTCTATCAGGCTGAAAAACTGGCTCATATGGATACCCGCCATTTTGCCACGGCACCGTTTAAAACAGCGCAACTTGATGCCGGAAAGCGTTATGGCGTTATCACGCTGCATCGTCCCAGTAATGTGGATGACGCAGAAACCTTCTCCGGCATCAGCGCAGCACTCAAGGAAATCGCGTGTGAATTGCCTCTTATCTTTCCAGTGCATCCGCGCACGCGCAATAATCTGGACAAATTCGCCATTGACCTCGGCCCGAATATTACGCTGATCGGCCCGCAGGCTTACATGCCGTTCCTTCATTTATGGAAGGATGCCGCAGTCGTTTTAACGGATAGCGGCGGCCTGCAGGAAGAAACCACCGCGCTGGGCGTGCCTTGTATCACGATACGTGAAAACACCGAGCGCCCAATTACCGTGGAAGAAGGCTCGAACACGCTGGCGGGCACCGATCCGGCGCACATTATTGAAGAAACCATTAAAATACTGCGCAGTCCGGACAAACCATGCCGCCGGCCTGAACTATGGGACGGCAAAGCGGCTGAAAGAATCGTCGCAATTCTGGCCGAAGCGCTTGCTCAATCACCTGTTAAATCCGAATAAATGCGCACAAATGGTTTCAGCCCTCAGATAATTCAATATTCTTCGTAATTTCGTGGAAAATTCTATGCATACACTTATTCCAGTTATCTTATCAGGCGGCTCAGGCACACGGCTATGGCCGCTATCCCGCGAAAAACATCCCAAGCAATTATTATCGCTGATCAGTGACGATTCGTTATTACAAGCCACGGTTCGCCGTATGGAAGGACTCGACGACATTGATGTAACAGATCCTGTCGTAGTCTGTAATGAAGAATACCGCTTTGTGATTGCCGAACAATTGCGTGTGATGGAACGCAAAGGCACCATTCTGCTCGAGCCCAGCGGGCGCAATACGGCGCCGGCGCTCACCATCGCGGCGCTTACCGCGCTTCAACAAGGCGGCGATCCTATTTTACTGGTCATGCCGTCCGATCATGTCATCGTCGATATTGAAGTTTTTAAAAAGGCAGTCCAACAAGGCGTCCAGCTTGCGCTGCAAGGCCGCATTGTGACTTTTGGCATCACACCCGACAAGCCGGAAACCGGTTATGGATATATACAAACCGGCGACAAACTGGAGAGCAGCGACGCGTACAGCATCGCGCGTTTTGTTGAAAAACCGGACAGCGCCACCGCACAGGCCTATCTTGAAGCCGGTACCTTTCTCTGGAACAGCGGACTTTTTCTGATGCATGCATCGATATGGCTGCAGGCCATAGAATTATGCCACCCGGATATCCTGTCTGCATGCCGCACGGCATGGAACGGCGGTTCGGTAGACGGGAATTTCACCCGCGTCGAAAAAACCGCTTTTGAGCAATGCGCCAGCAAATCCATCGACTACGCCGTCATGGAACATATTGCGCTTGGACAGAATCCACAGCTGCCAGCCGGCGCGGTAATTCCTTTAACTGCCGGCTGGTCTGACGTCGGTGCATGGGACTCGCTGTGGCATGTCCTGCCCAAGGATCAGTCCGGCAATGTCTCACAGGGTGATGTATTGCTGCATGAATGCAACAATACGCTGGCCATCTCACAAAGCCGTCTGGTAACCTGTGTCGGCATCAAGGATATGATCGTTGTGGAAACCCCTGACGCCATTCTGGTTGCACATAAGGATCAAACTCAGGACGTCAAAAAAATCGTCGACAGCCTCAAAGAAACCGGACGGTCGGAAAGCCATTTGCACCGCAAGGTTTTCCGGCCCTGGGGATGGTATGACGGCGTGGATTCCGGAGAACGCTTCCAGGTCAAACGGATTGTTGTCAAACCCGGCGCTGCATTATCGCTGCAAATGCACCACCACCGTACCGAGCACTGGATCGTGGTACGTGGCACTGCACGTGTAACACGCGGGGATGAAAACTTTCTGGTCACAGAAAACGAATCTACCTACATCCCGGTCGGCACCCGGCACCGCCTGGAAAACCCCGGCCGCGTACCGCTGGAAATGATCGAAGTCCAATCCGGCTCTTACTTAGGCGAGGATGATATCGTGCGTTTTGAGGATGTGTATGGGCGGGATAAAAACTAATCAGCTTATATAGCTGAGTAATATCTGACGTGACACAAGCAAAAAGATTATTGGACAAAATGTCGTATATTTTGCGTTCCCTAACATTGAGCGCTACGAATGACAAAATTCTTTCAGTTTATAAGAAAGGTAGCGGGTTTATACAACTTGGAAAAACTGCTAATGTGCGGAGCGCAATTTGCGCGCACGCATAATACCGCAGGTATTGATGCGGACACACAAGCCGCGCTCCGTATGAAAA
>DOOY01000061.1 GCA_003514765.1 Nitrosomonas sp.
CTAGATGATTATCAAGTCTTGCAATACAACATCACAAGACCCATCAAAAAGATCAAAACCATACTTCTCAACATTGAACTTATTAAAAATCATAACATAAACACGTTATAAGCTCACTTTGCACAGCGCGGATTTTTCCCGGCGGCATGTGCCTGCTGCATCAGAACCATTGCTTGGGGCATTAAAGCCTGCAAATCTTCTATCCGGGTTGCATGCGATGGATGCGTAGATAAAAATTCAATTGGTTGCGCGCCTTGACTGGCCTGGGCCATTTTTTGCCATAGTGTAATGCTTTCTCTCGGATCAAATCCTGCCTTAGCCATCAGTTCGACACCGATGTTATCCGCTTCGCTTTCATGCAGGCGGCTAAACGGCATAATAACACCGTATTGCGCACCTACACCCAGCAAGCTGACCGCAGTCTGCCCCAATGCGGTTTGTGGTGCCGCAACCGCTGCTATCAACGATACGCCCACCTGCGCACCCAGCTTCTGCGACATCCGCTCGTTGCTGTGTTTCGCCAGCACATGCCCCACTTCGTGGCCAATGACAGATGCCAGCTGGTCCTGATTATCGACCATATCGACCATTCCGGTGTGAACGCCGATTTTATTGCCCGGCAATGCAAATGCGTTAAGTGTTTCGTCTTCAAAGACAACTACTTCCCAGTCGCCACCGACTTCACGTGTAATTGCATCCGCAATACACTGAACAAACGCATTTTCCTGAACATTCCGGTTAATCGACTTTTCAGACTTCAGGTTATCAAAAGCCTGTAACCCCATCGCATCGACTTCGTTGTCCGGCATAAAAATCAACTGACTTCTCCCGGTTGGCGATGTCGCACAGGCTGTCATCATGACCAGCATCAACAGAATAATCATTGTTCGGATATTCATCAGTTACAACTCCTTTAGAAATGCATCCATAATTTTGGCTTATTTTATACCGGATAGGATTGTCAGCTGCAGCTATTCTTTTAGTAAAGCAATCACCTCATCATCGCCAACTTGCTGAAACACGCGATAAAACTGTCCGACTGCATAAAAAAAGATCGGGGATTCAAGACAAACCGTTTCGTCCGCATAAGATGCTACTTTATCCAGCGTCTCCGAAGGCGCAACCGGTATCGCACAGATCAATTTTTGCGGATTTCTGGTGCGCAAGGCATGCAAGGCGGCGATCATAGTCGATCCGGTAGCCAAGCCGTCATCCACCACAATAACGATGCGTCCTTCCGGATTCAGCGGCGGGCGCACAGGTGTATACATTTTTCGCCGCATCTGCATGACTTCAAGCTGCTTGTTCTTTTCCGTCTCAATATATTCCGGATCGGGGGCAATCAGCCCGGCTTCCTTGGTCAGATACGTCCAGCCGGTTTCGTCAACTGCGCCAATAGCCAATTCCGGATTACCGGGTGCCCCCAGTTTGCGGATAAGGACTATATCCATGTCGCCACTCAGTCTTTCAGCAATAATTTTTGCCATCGGCACCGCACCTCGCGGTATCGCCAAAACCAGCGGGTGTTGTCCCTGATACGGCAATAACCGTTCTGCCAATTGCGCGGCAGCAGCATCACGATCTTGAAACATTGCACTGTTCTCCCTTCCTGACAAATTACGCACTGACAACCAAATTGTTATTTGGTCTAAAATAACAGAATAACGTATTTTGAGCTTTTATTTGGAGAGAAATCTTGAAAAGAGTTGCCGCATTGAAACCCTTATCAATGGATCATCACCACGGTCTGGCGCTGGCGCGCAAGGCCAAAATGGCAGCATCCGACGAAAAAATACAGAATACTGATCAGCTAAAAATCTGGACGGAACTGCTTACACACGCAGAAAACGTATTAATATCGCATTTTGCCATTGAAGAATCTTATCTCGCAGCCGCATTAAAAGCGCTCGACGACCCGCATGTCGATCAACTGGTGGACCGGCTTTATACTGAACATGAAACGTTGCGCCGGCTGTTGTCTCCAAGTAGCGCGCGCAATACTGCCAATTTAAAAATGCTGGGTGAGTTACTGGAACAACATATCCGTTTTGAAGAGCGTGAATTGTTTGAAATCGCTCAAATGAAACTGGATGATCAAACGCTGCAGACGATTGCTGCCGCCTGTAGTACAAAGCACGGCCAATAGCAAAGTTTATTCACACATGGATTACAGCATCCGGCTTTTATCGCCACTGACAAATCCGACCAGCGGCTGCGCAATGTTCCTGCCAAAAGCAATTACCTTGAACAATTCGCCCATCTCAGCAGGACTGACCAGCTTCTGCAATTGATTAGCCGTTGGCAGGTAATTTTGCACATCCTCCACCGGAATCCGAGCCAGTATTTCCGTGACACCGCAATTTAATAAGAAATGGGCCTGGGTGGTATAACCCATCAATGACAATTCCGTTTCTTCCGCAATTTCAGTCAATGCGCTGAAATCTACATGACTGGTAATATCCTGCAATCCCGGCAGAAAAAAGGGATCCGGGTGTGCATGATGGCGGTAATGGCACATGAGCGTCCCCTGGCTGCGTTGCGGATGGTAATATTCACCACTACCAAAACCGTAGTCGATCAGTATTGCAGCACCCTGTTCTAACATTCCGGCAAGACTGCGCATAAAGTATCTTGCAGCCAGATTGACCTCACTGACGTAGTTGAAGGCCGGGTCCTGATCTGGATTCATCCGCGCTGACAACAATTTTGCGTGAAACTTGAGTGCTTCATTCTCTATTGGCCGGTTCTCCCAAACAAAACCGCCATTTTGTTCGTGATCATTCCAGGCAACGCCCCGTTCAAAAACTTCATTGCTTCGCCATTCAACCAGATGAACCGGCATCGCATCAATCACTTCATTGGCAAGCACTGTTCCATAAAACCGGTCGGGCAACCGGTCCAGCCAGACCACACGCGCCATCAAGTGTGAAGCCTGCTCGGCCAGCAACTTTTGTTGCCGCTTGCGCAGCTGGGCACTGACTTCGAGTATATAATAATACTGCGGTAAAGCATCCAGCTGTTCCAGTTCCTGCAACAAATCCAACGCCAGTTTGCCGGAGCCTGCACCGAACTCAAGCATGTCTGCAAAGCCGGTATGTTTTGAAACATGTTCAGCAATCTGGCGCACCTGCCTTGCCAGTGTGCGGCCATATAACGCGGAAATTTCAGGTGCGGTGACAAAATCGCCGCTACCGCCCAACTTTGTTGCACCACCACTGTAGTAGCCCAGCCCCGGATGGTAAAGCACCTTGTCCATGTAGCGTGAAAATGAAATCCAGCCACCGGCCGATTCAATTTCATCACGAATGACGGACTGCAGTTTCTGGCTGTGCGCCAGCGCAATTTCACTACATGCCGGCAGGGTTGATAACTTTGAAAGGGCTGTCATGGCTTTAAGTTGGTGTCGTTAAAAAAGTATTATTTATGGTAGATTGTCGGAAAAATGCTGCAAAAAATAATCCAATCATAATCGAAAATAGGCTATGGGAGAAAACTGTGCAAGAAAAAGTGGTTCTGGTAACAGGAGGGGCAAAACGCGTAGGCGCAGCGATATGCCGCAGATTACACGCGCAAGGCGCGCGCATAGCCATTCACTACCGCAGTTCGGTGGAAGAAGCGCGCGCATTACAGCATGAATTCACCCGGAAAAGACCTGATTCAGCCTCAGTGGTACAGGCCGATCTACTGGATATTGATCTGTT
>DOOY01000221.1 GCA_003514765.1 Nitrosomonas sp.
TCAACGGAATTGAAAATTTCTCAGCTAACCGCATTAAACGCAACGCCTTGCGATATCCTTCGGGTTTGGGCATACCAAAATTGCGATGGATTTTCTCACGCGTGTCGCGCCCTTTCTGATGACCGATCACCATCACAGACTGTCCATGGAAACGCGCCACGCCGCCAACGATGGCGTGATCGTCTGCGAAATTACGGTCACCATGCAGTTCTTCAAAATCCGTAAAAATATGTTCAATATAATCGAGCGTATAAGGACGTTGCGGGTGTCTTGCAACCTGAGAGATCTGCCACGGGGTCAGTTTTGCATAAACACTTTTGGTCAGGGCTTCGCTTTTTGTCTTCAAACGGTCTATTTCTGCGGAAATATCCAGTGCAGAATCACCCTGTGCAAACCGCAGCTCCTCTATTTTCGTTTCAAATTCGGCAATACTTTGTTCAAAATCCAGAAAAGTGATTTTCATGTAAGCGCTAAAATAAAAATAAATTCCTAAAAATGTGATGATACAGGATTTGGATCGAATACTGCAGGCATGAATTCATTTAACTGGCTCCGGTTATCTTTTAGAATAATCCTTTATGAAGTTTCAAAAACACAAGGAGATCAGCATGAAAAGACGCGCATTTTTGATAAGTCTGGGTGTCGCAGCAACCGTGCCAGCCGCTGTTTTTTATCGGCCGCAGCAGGTAATGGCCGTCAACGAACCGGCAATCGTGGAACGTTTAAAAAAACCGCGCAAAGCCTGGCAGGCGCTGGTTTCACCGGAAGCCTACAGAATTCTATTCGAAGAACATACAGAACCACCAGGAAGCAGCGAACTGAACGATGAGTATCGTGACGGCACCTATATCTGCGCGGCGTGTTATTTACCGCTTTTCGAAAGCCGGCATAAGTATGACAGCAGCACCGGGTGGCCGAGTTTTACCCAGCCTATAGCAGGGCATACCGGCACCAAGCGCGACTACAAATTAATTATCTTAAGAACAGAGTATCATTGTGCACGGTGTGGCGGACATCAGGGGCATGTTTTTAACGACGGCCCCAAACCGCGCGGAGAACGATGGTGCAATAACGGACTTGCGCTTAAATTTATTGTCCGTTCCGAATCACTGCCACCACTCAGAAGTTAGGAGTTCAATATGATACATTGCCGATTTATAGTCATAATTGTTTTGATAACGCTGGCTTTTCTGGTCACAGCATGTCAACAGCCGGAGAATTCCAAACAGATATCAGGCGCCCGTTCTGTTGCTGAAGAAAATCTGGGCGTCGCCATTTTCGCTGGCGGCTGTTTCTGGTGCACCGAATCTGATTTTGACAAATTACCGGGCGTAGTTGCAACAACATCTGGATACATAGGCGGCACAGTTGCCAACCCGACCTATAAACAGGTTGTTGCCGGCAAGACCGGTCATGTGGAAGCGGTAAAAATTCAATTTGACAAGACGGTTACCAGCTTTCCAGAATTACTGAATGCTTTTTGGCCAACGATTGACCCAACATTTGAAGAAGGTCAGTTTTGCGATATTGGACCACAGTATCGCAGTGTTATTTTTTATCTGAATCCGGAACAACAGGCGCTCGCAGAAGCATCAAAAGAAGCATTGGCAGCTTCCGGCCGTTTCGATCAACCGGTCGTCACTGAAATCCTGCCAGCCACTGAATTTTATACGGCCGAGGATTATCATCAGGATTATTACATCAAGAATCCATTGCGATATGCTTATTATCGCAATAACTGCGGCCGCGACGAACGCCTGGAATCACTTTGGGGAGTCAGTCATTAACACCGCAACTCCCTATATTTCCCTTGGCGATCTGACACCTGAAGATTTTTTACGGGAATACTGGCAAAAAAAACCGCTTCTGGTACGCAATGCCTTGCCCGGTTTTCAAGGACTATTAACCTGGCAGGAATTAATACGTCTCGCCGCCAACGAAGATGTGCAATCGCGCCTGGTTATCAACAAAAACACCAAGTGGCATTTGAAACACGGGCCGCTGACCGCAAAGAATTTCGCCCGCTTACCGGCAGATACTTGGTCATTGCTGGTTCAGGAAGTGAATCATTTTCTTCCATCGGCCTGCGACTTATTGCAAAAATTCAGCTTTATTCCTTATGCCCGCCTGGATGACCTGATGGTCAGCTATGCACCTGCTGGCGGCGGTATCGGGCCGCATTTTGATTCCTATGATGTTTTTTTATTACAGGGCTCTGGCCGCCGGCGTTGGGAAATTGCAGGCAATTATGATCAAGCACTGCTGACCGATGCACCGCTCAAAATTTTACAACATTTCCAGCCTGAACATACCTGGATTCTGGAGCCGGGCGATATGCTGTATCTGCCGCCAAATTATGCGCACCATGGTATTGCTGTAGATGCTTGCATGACATACTCCATTGGATTTCGAGCGCCCAGTCACCAGGAATTAATCACTCAGTTTCTCATTTATCTGCAGGATAATCTGCAGGTCGATGGCTGGTATATTGATCCCGATCTAAAGCTACAACCCAATCCCTTGGAAATACATCGAGAAATGCAGCAACAGGTGCATTCCACTTTAAAAAAAATTAAATGGCATGCATCCGATGTTGAAGACTTTCTGGGCATCTATCTGACAGAGCCGAAATCGCATATTTTTTTTGACCGCCCCGAACATCCACTATC
>DOOY01000316.1 GCA_003514765.1 Nitrosomonas sp.
GTCGAGACGCTTATTCACTCGATCTGGGTATAGGCGACTGGCGGGCACACGGCTTTGCAAGTCAAGGTTACACTTACACAACAGGAAACAATTTTTTCGGCAACAGTCAGAAAGACGGCAGCTTCGATTTCAGAGAAGTCGGCATTAATGTCATGGGCCATGTTTATCCAAATTTACTCATTGCCGCCCAAGGGCTCTATCGTGATGCCGGTGGTTCTGACACCGATAATTTCCGTTTGGACTTTGCCAATCTTGACTACCAGTTACCACTGAACAACCAGAGTACCGTTGGCATCCGTCTAGGAAGAATAAAAAACCCTTTTGGTTTATATAATGACACACGCGATGTTATCTGGACCCGCCCCGGGGTCACATTACCTCAATCGGTCTATTTCGACGCACTGGCATTACGTCAAGCCATGATCTCATCGGATGGAGGATTGGTTTACGGTCGCCATGCTTTTGGTGATCATGCGTTCAACGCAGAATTCGTTACTGCCAACCCTCTTGATAATACCGGCGGCGCAACCGAATTTTTAACAGGCCGTGCAAGCGCTCCTGGAAAAATGACTGGCCGGCCTCTCTTTGTAGGCCGTGCAGGTTATCAATGGAAAGAAGGCCGTTTTCGCTTACTCTTCAGCATTGTTGATCTTGATCGTAAATTCAAATCATCCTCGCCCGCTATTCCCTCTGGAAATATTAATACACTCTACCCGCTCGCTTCGGCACAACTTAACCTGGAAAAATGGAGCTTCACCGCAGAATACGGACAAGTCATCATGGAACGCAGCGGGTCACTCACTATCGATGGCACTGCGTCCAAAAACACTTCTGAAAGTTTTTATGTACAATCAGAATATCGCTTCGCGCCTGCCTGGACTGCGCTGCTACGATTCGATGCTTTTTTTGCTAATGTTCATGATCGAAGCGGAAAAAAAACAGCCCGGCTGACAGGTCTTCCAAAGCACAGTTTTTTTGCAAAAGATATTACTTTTGGTCTACGCTGGGAATTCGCCCGTAATTTTCTGGTTGCCGCCGATTATCACAGAATACACGGAACCGGCTGGTTGTCACAAGCAGACAACCCTCAGCTTTTTCAAGGCTCAGGCGGGGATGCCAATTGGGATTTGATTACCGTGATGTTCTCTTATCGTTTTTGACCCAAAGAGCCTGTTAAATAAAGAAGCACGAAAGTTGAATACAGTTTTTCGCTGCGTTTTTTCTGAACCTGCGCTGAAAGCTTCTATAACGTGAACAAAAAGCCTATTCCAGGCTTTTTTAATAATTTCAATAAACTATTAGCTGATACACTGTGCTGACAAATCCACTCATCATTTAATATTAATATCACGATAAAACATGAGATTTTAATTATGACAAATGAAAAAATAACCCTACCACGCCTAACCTGCCCATTTCCAGAGAAAATAAGCCCTTACGCAAATAAAGTTCATGATCATACCCTTAAATGGGTCAAAGATTATAAGCTTGTAACAGAAGATAAAGCCTATGAGCGGCTGCGATTATCCAAATTTGGCCGGCTAGCCGCACGGGCTTACCCTGATGCGGCTCTGGATCGGCTTGAAATCATTTCAGACTGGAATACTTGGTTATTTGTTATCGATGATCAATGTGATGAGAGTGGATTAGGAAAACTTCCTGAACAACTGTCTGCATTGCATAACCGATGCCTCGAAATTCTTTCCGGTCATCATCCCGAATTTGAAGATCTCCCGTTAATCCATGCACTTCATGACATTTACAATCGACTTAAACCGATTTCATCGCAAGCCTGGATGCTACGGTTTGCCAAAAGTGCCTCTGAATATTTTGAAGCGACTTTCTGGGAATCACAGAATCGTTTCTTTGGTCGTTGGCCAGATACAGATTCCTATATCCTGATGCGTCCCTTCAGCGGCGGTCTTTATACTGATATTGAATTAATCGAAATTGCCGAAGAGATTAATATTCCCTGTATTGCGCGCGCCCATCCACGCCTGACAGAACTCGCGAATCTCACCAACAATGTGGTCTGCTGGTCCAACGACATTATTTCGTTAGCAAAAGAAAAAGCACATGGCGACATGCATAATATGGTCATGGTTATGCAACATGAGCTGAATATTAGCTTGCAAGAATCGTTGAATCTAGTCAAAAAACTGATTGACGCCCAGATTCAACAATTTCAAGCACATGAAAAACAATTACCCGAATTTCCTGAGTCTTCCAGTCACGATATACATAAATATGTTGCGGTGCTGCGATCATGGATGAGAGGCAATCTGGATTGGGCATATGAGTCGGGACGCTATAGCACCTCACAAGACGCTGAGGAACCTTCCATCAAAAGTGCATGTCTGGAATTTGACAGATAAAGTTAATTGAATACTTTCCGGGAAAATGGAAAAACAAAGAACAACTGAAATACCGGCTTATCCTTCTGGTTTGTGATTATGCCTTCACCCTTCAGTTTCAGTGAAATTTCCTTTGCCAACTTGGCGGATTCGAATTCCGTCAATGCGCTCATACTGGGTTTTCGTTGGAAGAATCCAGTAATCTCTTTTAGTTTTCCTGACAACGATGCAAGATGGTCTGCCGATCCATTTACAGGCTATGGCCCAGGAGAGGAACCGTGGAGCGTTTCCTATACACCACTTTCAGTGTCTAACCAATCCGACTTCGTCGCCGCACTGCAGCAATGGAAAAATGTCGCAAATATTGAATTCAATTTCATTGAGGAGTCTGAAAATTCTGTTGGCGATATTCGAATAGCCTATACTGAAGTCAGAGAACTGGATGATGCTGAGGCCTGGGCCTATTTACCCGCTAACGGTGTTTGGGGCGGTGATATCTGGATTAACAAATCAAGTAATAGCGCCGTCAGCGAATGGACACGAGGTGATTTTTCTTTTTTGACTGTATTACATGAAATTGGGCATGCACTCGGTCTTCAGCACCCATTTGAAGATTCGAGTTTTCCAATCGCAGAAGATACCATGTCTTCCACGATTATGAGTTATTCCGCTTTACCGGGAAATCAAAATTCTATTTTTGATTTTTATCCCACCACACCAATGCCGCTGGATATAAAAGCCATCCAGCATCTGTACGGCGCAAACCAGGCCTTTCATACCGGCAACGATATCTATCGCTATACGGATGACGGCACATACCATGAAACAATATGGGACAGCGCCGGAACAGACACAATCAGTTACACGGGCAACCAGGAAGCATTCATCCAATTGGAAGAAGGTCAAGGATCATCCATTGGCAATTCTATTCATGCCACCAGCCGATTAAACAGCGTTATCGTTCCCAATATCTGGATTGCTCATGATACTGTGATTGAGAATGCCAGCGGTGGTCAAAATAATGATGTTCTTTTCGGCAATCAATATGACAATTTTCTATCAGGCAATGATGGCAATGATACTTTTATAGGCATGGAAGGTAACGATACTTTTATCGGGGGGGCAGGAATTGACGAAGTCTTATTTGATGGAAAATTGATTGACTACACAATAAAAAGAAATGATGAAGAATTCTTCATTCAACATCTAGCGGGAAGTAACGGTCACGATAAACTGACCGGCATTGAACGTTTGTCATTCGATGACACGGGTCTCGCGCTTGATGTAGACGGCTCTGCAGGACAAATTGCCAAGCTTCTAGGTGCTGTTTTTGGCGCTTCATCGGTGAACAATAAGCATTTTGTAAAAATTGGCTTATCTTTCATTGATAGCGGCATCACCAGTGAAGAACTCACCTCTGTCGCGCTTGATGCGGCTGGTGCGCATAGTCATGATGCGATTGTAACGCTGCTATGGCGCAATTTATTTGCCAATGAACCGACCCCTGAAGAAAAACAACCTTATGTAAATCTCCTCAATAACGATAACTTTTCGGCTGTCGAATTGACACTATTCGCAGCGAATACATCTTTCAATACAGATAACATTGATTTTGTTGGTTTAATGCAAAACGGGATTGAATTCAGTCTGTAGGCATATACGCTTTTAAAATAAACTTAAAAACTGAAACTTATTACGCGTTGTCCTGATTGTCCTGAATTCGTCACAATCAATCGTTTTGCCCACCCAAAACGCCTTTACGAAACAGGGCGGAAATATCCATCATAAAAGCAACACTGCAATGAACAAACACACCCATCCATATATTGCGGCTTTTCAGACTCATATAACCCAAAACCAAGCCCGCGATAATGGCCGCGACGGTTTCCGGCATTGGCTTACCAAAATGAATCATACAGTAAGGCACCGTCATGAAGAAAATAGCGTAAAAACCAAACCGGTGCTTTGTTCCATGCAAAATAAATCCCCGGAAAAAGAATTCCAATGCAAAAAACTGCAGAAAATAAAAAAACTCCCAGATAAAAAATTTTGGAAATAAACTGTCTCCCGGTGCGACTTTATAAAACGGATACATTTTCAAGAAGCTTTCTGCCGCCGAAAAGTAAATGACTAGTGGCGCCATAACAACCAGCATCAAAACATACAGCCGGTAGTACTTAAATGCACCTTTAAAACACATACCATAGTCAGAAAAGCTTTCTCTGAATATCCACTTGATACAAATCGCCGGCAAAGTAAGATAGAAAAAAATCACCACAGACGCCCAGTAAAGCGCTCGATAAAATCCAGCATCTGAGTGGGCTGTCATGGTTATCTGAAACTGTTTCGCCTGATCAACAAGACCCAGATCACGAAGAATTGAAACAAGAAATCTATAATCACCAAAATAGTGCGCAAAGGTCAGCACGAAAGCGGTCACTACACAAACAAGTATCACCTTGAAATCGATACTTGTTAAATTTTGTTGCAATGACCTGTATGAATAATTTTCAGTTCTTACAAAGGTGCTGAAAAAAGTAAAAAAAGTTCTCTTAGTGAACATCTTTTTTAATCTATACAAAAAATAAATTATAGAAAAGGCAGATGAATATCAGAGAGTCAGTCTTGCCAGCCAAGTACTTCATCAAATGAGAAATGATGGAGTGCCAGTATTTACCGGCAATCCCTATTAAATTAAAATTTTTACAAATTTTAATTTAATCGCTTCTCCAGCAGCTTGTTCTTCCGCTCAAGAAATTCTGCCTCCGTGACCATCCCGTTGTACCGTAATTGCTGTAACCGCTGAAGTATTGTCAAGTGATTACTCTCTTCAATCATTTCATCGGATTTTAGCGAATTGCTATTCCGATTAAAAGTATCTTGTTTCGGTTTGATCAATTTTCTGATTTGAATGAAAAATTGCTTTATCAGATAGCAGAATTTCGGTAACAACCAAATAACGAGAACGATAAAAACAACAAATAAAGCCAGAAAAAGTAATGGATAATTCAGCGACACCCATAAGCCGCCCACTACCAGCATATCTTCAGATATGGACGCAGACCAGTTCGTTACAGGTTCTGGTGAAGTATTAATAAGCAATCTTGCGCTGGATTTAGTTGTATGACTTGTTGCGGCAATAGTCCCTCCCAGAATCCCTGCTGCAACCTCCAATGCTGGTGTAACATCACCTACTGTACCTACAGCCAGCATGGCGCCAGCAGGTATACGGATAAAAGTATGAGCGGCATCCCATACAGAATCGGCACCGGGTATTTTGTCGACAAAGAATTCAACGAAATACATAATCCCGGCCGCACCAATCACCAGTGGATTTTCAAGTGTTGAGAGTTCCGGAGGCAACTCAATATAACCCGTCACACCCCCTAACCCCAACACCAATAAAACGGTATATAAATTAATGCCGCTGGCCCATGATGTTCCCATTAATAGTGCCAGTATTGTCAATATGGCTTCATGATTTTCCATATGAAATATTTCCATTTGCAATCGGCGGTTGGAATAATGAACGCTCTTTTCGTCAGTTCTCAGAACACAAGTCACTACACATTCCATCAATTTCTGATACAAGCACTCCTCTTTGCTTTGACAACCGGAAATTATCGTTCTGTTTTTTTAATTGCAGTCAAAGAGATCAGCTTAAGAAACACATTTCCTAGTCGATAATCAATAGCATATGTTTGCATACGTTAAAAACCGATGGCCTATGACGGAGATCTGAATGGAGAATATTTTTCTTGGTAAACAACCCATACTCGACAGGAACAAAAATCTAGTTGCGTTTGAACTGCTTTTCAGAACAAATGAACTGGCAGAAACTGCTGATTTTGATGATGATTTGTCTGCCACGGCAAATGTCATTGCAAATGCTTATGGTCATTTAGGCATACAAAATGTCCTAGGTCAACAACGAGGATTTATCAATGTAAATAAAGAATTCATAATGAGTGATGTTATTGGTTTGTTACCCAATAAGCATGTTGTCTTAGAGATAGATAGTTCAAATAAATTAGACGACGAACTCATTGCACAATGTGCCGAATTAAAAAAAGCTGGCTATCAATTCGCACTTGATGGTGTGGTTTCACTAGATGAAGACCTTCAACGTATTCTCCCAGTCATCAATATTATAAAAATTGATGTTTCAAAATTAGCAGAAAAAGAACTGGTCAACCTCGTTAATCAGTTTAAACGTTGGCCTGTCCTGTTGCTTGCAGAAAAAGTAGAAACGCACGAATTATCCAATCAATGCATGGAACTCGGCTTTGAGATGTTCCAAGGTTATTTCTATGCAAAACCTGAAAAAATTTCAGGAAAGCGTGCTGATCCGGCCAAGTTATCACTTTTGAAATTGTTAACACTTGTTATGGGTGACAGCGATATAGAGGAAATAGACAAAGAACTCAAACGTCAACCCGGGCTCAGCTATAACCTGATGCGTATGGTAAATTCTGTTGCCTGCGGATCGCCGCAAAAAGTCAATTCCATTAAGCAGTCAATCATGTTACTGGGGCGCAAACAATTGCAGCGCTGGATTCAACTGCTACTTTATACAACCGAGAGCTCCAGCAATAGTGACAGCATGGCAAACGCACTGCTGCAAACTGCTGCGGCACGTGGCAAGCTGATGGAACTCATTGCCACGGTGGAGCGCCCGCACGACAAAAATCATCAGGAAAGAGCCTTCATGGTCGGTATTTTATCTTTGCTGGATACAGTCCTCGGAATAGATATGCAACAAATTATCGATAAATTAGGTATTCCGGAAGATATGAGTCAAGCATTACTGGCCCGGGGGGGTCGTCTGGGACAGGAACTAAAACTAGTTGAAGCCAATGAAACTGGCGAGGTAACCATTATTCGATCGTTATTGAAAGAGTTAGGGTTCTTAGATCTGGGTGAATTAACCAAC
>DOOY01000123.1 GCA_003514765.1 Nitrosomonas sp.
CGGTTGAAATCAAACAGGAACAGCATTTGCACGAACCGTCATCACATACTCACAGCAATCCGCTTATTTGATTTCATTAATATGCTTGTAAGAACACCAACATGGAACTAACATTTGTGAAATGTATCAGATGGTATAACTGGATTTAATCACAAAGAACAAGGAATTAAACTATGTGTGATGCAGAAAATCATACCGGCATTATTGAGCAGAATAATCAGGAACGACGCTCTTTTCTGAAATTAACAACTGCATCCATGCTGGGACTAGGGCTTGCGTCATTGGGGAATGTTCATGCCACCTCCGGTATTATCAAATCTCCACCTTTACCTGAAAATGTACTTACACCTGAAGCCGCGTTAGAACGCTTGATGAAGGGTAATGAGCGCTATGTTTCCGGGCAATCGATACCACTCAATTTCAGTGACGAACGTCTGAATTTAATGCGCGGACAAAACCCATATGCATGCGTTTTGAGCTGTTCGGATTCCAGAGTGAGCCCGGAATTCTGCTTTGACGAACAACGTGGAGATCTGTTTGTCGCGCGCGTAGCCGGTAATTATTTAACAACCGACTTTATAGCAACACTGGAATATGCTTCCGCCGTATTACATACCCCCTTGATAATGGTATTGGGTCATGAAAAATGTGGCGCAGTAGGGGCTGCTATAGACGCCACAGACAATAATGAACAGTTTCCAGGCCATATACAATCCATAGCTACTGCGTTAACCCCGGCTGTTAGAGCCGTACCGAAAAAACCGGACTATGTCGCCACTGATAGATATAACGATATCGTCAGAATGAATGTTATATTAACGGTTAGAGAATTAAGAAATCAAACGCCAATATTGAGCCGGCTGGTTGACAGTAAAAAATTAAAGGTTGTAGGTGGGGTGTACCAATTGGAAACGGGTAAAGTTAGGCTGGTCGCATAACCTTTTATATTAGATTCACGAATTATTGGAGAATCTGATCGCGTGTTTCACGCTCACAGATCTCCAGTTTTAAACATTAATTCGACCAGTGTTTTGACACACCTGCTGCAAATAAGAACATCCACATAACAAGCACAAATGGAAATGTCAGTGTCGGCAAACCAATCGGCGCCAGAAAGTTAGCCAGGCCGGCCTGACAAATAACAGTCAGGATTCCGGCTATGAGCGCCAGAAAAGCCGTTCCAGTTGAGGGCTTGAGAAAAACCCATCCGATAGCCATCATAGTTAGCACAGGATTAAACGCATACAGGCCCATTTCTATCAGATTCTGGCTTGCACCAAGCAGTATCGGCACCAACACCCCCACAAAAGTACCGCAAAGTGCCATAAAAGCACCTCGCCATGAAGTAATCGCTATGCCGATTAAAAATAAAATACCAACCAGGACGTTATCAGCAAACATGACTTCTGCAACACCTTTAGTCAATGCCACGTACCACATTTCGGTTGTCTCAGCCGTCATGGAAGAAAGCCAGGCTGCAGCTGGAAGGTCGGCGCTTGCGATTGCCATCGGAATGTCCGGTGATGGCAGCACAGGTCCGCGCGAAAAACTATCAAATGAGTAAACTGCAACCATAAACATCCAGCAAGTCAAAACAAACGGTGAAGTAGATGCCGGTATTTTGTAGGGGGTCAGAATTCTAATCAGGGCTGCCAGCACAACACTTGACAAAATTGAAGCAAGAACGACATAAATCCATAGTTGCGGCGTGTTCTCAAGAAACAGAAACAAGCAGGGTCCAACCAGAGTGCCATTAAAACCATATAAACCGGCATCAATATCATCATCGGAAAAACCGAGCAAATAAGCTGTAATCGTGCTCGTAACAACGCCGACTGTAGCTGCAAGTCCGGCGGTTACTCCGCCGACATAAAGCGCGATCAAAAAAATCAGTCCAGTTACAGCATTACCGCAAAAAAATACTTGACCTACACCTCTCAGGATTACACGCACAGGACGAGGCAGCGCCATGTCTACTTTCATTGACCATTGCATTATAGTTATCTCCGGGATTATTTTTTAATAAAAATGTTTGTCAGGATCAAAATATCACTACCTACAAATTTGCTTCTCGTAAATGTTGCAAATAATGCCAAGCAAATACCCCGTTTGAGTTACTGCGCTTTCACCTCTTCGAGCAGACCTTGCTTGACAATAAAATCAATAATTTCCTGAACGCCCTGGCCGGTGCGTAAATTGGTAAAGACAAATGGTCGATCTCCGCGCATTTTTTTAGCGTCTCGCGCCATAACATCCAGATCTGCTCCCACATACGGTGCCAAGTCGATTTTATTAATGACAAGTAAAGCTGAACGTGTAATGCCCGGCCCGCCTTTCCGAGGTATTTTTTCACCGGCTGCCACGTCAATCACATAAATCGTTAAGTCGGATAATTCAGGGCTGAAAGTAGAAGCCAGATTATCACCGCCGGATTCAATTAAAACCAGATCGAGGTTTGGAAAATCCTGAGTAATTCGCGCAATCGCCTCAAGATTAATCGACGCGTCTTCTCTGATTGCGGTATGTGGGCAACCGCCCGTTTCAACACCGATCAATCGTTCTGCAGGCAGCGCATCCGCGCGCAATAAAATTTCCAGATCTTCTTTTGT
>DOOY01000074.1 GCA_003514765.1 Nitrosomonas sp.
CTTAGCCTCAATTTTAACCCACAGGCTTCAGTCAACATAAAATATTATCGCGTTTTAAACGATACGCATTAGTTTGATGGGTGATTGTGGGAGGACAAAATAAGATAATTTTGATGAAGCTGTAGAATCTGCTCCTTCAGGTAGCCGATATCCTGATTGTTGACGACGATATCATCAGCATTTTTCAGGCGATGCTGACGGTTAATCTGAGCCGCCATGATAGCTTTGACTTCTTCAGCACTTAATCGGCTGCGCGCCATAGTACGCGTGATCTGCAACCGCTCATCACAGTCGATAACCAGAATACGCTGTATCAAATGATCATAATCACTTGTCTCAAATAATAGCGGGATGGCTACAACAACATAGGGTGACTGAGATTGTTGAACGCGGCGAACAGTCTCTTCGAGAATCAGCGGATGCAACAGCGCTTCCAGTTGAGCGCGCTGGCTATTATCGGCAAAAATGAGTTGACGCATTTTTTTCCTATCGAGCGCACCCTCCCGGGTAATGAAAGCATCACCAAACAGATTGCGTATTGATGCAATCGCTGTGCCATTTAATTGTGTCAATTCATGTGCAATCTGGTCAGTATCGACTACACCGATACCCAGTTCTGTAAAAATTTCAGCGGCACTGGATTTTCCGCAACCGATACCGCCAGTCAAACCAACTGTCAGCACCACTGATCAGAATAATCCGAAATAGGCATGCGTAATTTCATGCCCCCAGAACAAGGCAATCAATGCACCTCCAGCCAGGTAGGGACCAAAAGGAATCATGACGCCCTTATTGAGTTTGGTTGCGATAATCAGTCCAATGCCGGCAATCGCGCCAACCAGCGATGAGAAAAGTATCACCAATGGTAACAAGCTCCACCCGAGCCAGGCACCAATGGCAGCCAACAGTTTGAAATCACCGTACCCCATACCCTCTTTTCCGGTAACCAGCTTAAAAAACCAGTAAATCGCCCATAACGACAGATAACCTGCAACAGCGCCGATGACAGCGGAATGCAGTTCGGTAAAACCGCCATGGATATTGACGAGCAGCCCAATCCAAAGCAGCGGCAACGTAATATCATCCGGCAATAATTGCGTATCAATATCAATGGCAGCTAATGCAATTAACGCCCAAACAAAAACTAACGCCGCCATCATCATCCATCCAAAACCAAAGTGCCAAGCCACAAAACCGCTCATTATGCCGGTAAAAGCTTCAATCACAGGATAACGCAGTGAGATAGATGCGCGGCATTCAGAACAACGTCCCCGTAGAAAAAGATAGCTCAGGATGGGAATATTTTCCCAGAAAGCGATTTGATGATGACAATGCGGACAGACTGAACGAGGTGAAGCAATATTAAAAGGCGGTAGAGTTTCGATGGATTCACCGCTTAACTCCGCGCATTGCTGTCGCCAGCTTCTTTCCATCATTTTAGGCAGACGATAAATCACGACGTTAAGAAAACTCCCAACCATTAAGCCAATGATGGCGGCAAAAGCAATCAAAAAAGAAACTGAATCTTGCAACTGGCTAATCATTGACATAATGCTATGAATTTATGAAGTTGGGTTATAACAAGCAGAACTTGGTCAGATGTTGAACAGACTTTCTCGGCGATCGAGATTTTAACGCCAGAAAGCAGGTTAAGAAAAATTTTATAAACAAGTCAGCTTTAAGAATACGCCTTCCTATTATAGAAATCGCAGCCTGATACTATTTAGATGGGCTACGATTGTTTATGTATTATCTTACTAAAATCTAATTGACAACCATACCCATTTTAAAGATTGGCAAATACATGGCAACAACCATACCACCAATCAATGTGCCGAGCACGACCATAATCATGGGTTCCATAAGACTGGACAATGCTTCTACTGCATCATCTACTTCTGCCTCAAAAAAATCGGCAATTTTACTCAGCATAGAATCCAACGAACCAGCCTCTTCACCAATGGCAACCATTTGTAACACCATGTTGGGAAATAATTCGGTACTTGCCATAGACGATGTCAATGAATTACCCGTACTGACATCGACTTGAACCTGTTTGGTCGCTTCATGATAAACGTAATTACCTGCAGCGCCCGCCACCGAATCCAGTGCTTCAACAAGCGGCACACCAGCAGCGAACATAGTTGATAACGTACGTGTCCACCGTGCAATGGTTGCTTTACGAATCACGTCACCAAATATGGGTAATCTCAACACCAGCCTATCCATTACTTTTTGTACGGCTATTGAACGTTTCCAGATATAAAAAAAGCCGTAAACACCGCCTCCCACAAAACCGAAAATCGCCCACCAGTAATCCACAAAAAAATCCGATAGCGTCATAACAAAAAGCGTCGGCGCAGGCAAATCCGCACCAAAATTATCGAACAAATCCTTAAATGATGGAATGACAAAAATCATGAGAACAGCGGTAATTACAAACGCGACCACAATAATGGAAATCGGGTAAAACAATGCGGACTTGATTTTTCCTTTAATAGCCTG
>DOOY01000211.1 GCA_003514765.1 Nitrosomonas sp.
TCGTTCATAAATAACTGTAACACTTATTTCTTCACGGCTCCTTAGGACTAATAGTTTATCAGACAGACTGGCAGAGCAAAAAAATACGCCGTCAAAAGACGGCGTTTAAGTCAGACAGGAGGAGAAATTACCTGAGAAGAGCTGTGAACAAGTATTTTTCTCTTAGTAAACCCAATCCGGTAACGGAATGCTGTTGCAATCAATCATTACCAGTCTTTATTTCAGGTTATCAGTAGCGAAACATAAAATGTCCCATATCCGTAGAAATATCGAACATCACATTTGGTGGATAAGCATAAACAGGCGGCGGTGCATAAACGGGAACAGGCGCCGGATAGTATCCTGGCTGAGGATAATAGGCCTGATTGTAATAGCCGCGTGGTTGATTATAAAATACGGCATACCCGCCATGGTGATGGTGATGACCGTGATGATGGTGTCCGTGATGATGGTGATGGTGTCTATGATGACCACCACCAGCCTCGGCCAACGTGGATATACTTAGCGTCAACCCCAACAACACCCCCCATAATAGACAGGCTGGCGTAAACCTTTTTATTATTTTCTCTTTCATTGCACACCTCCATTACAGTTAATTTACCCAATGCGTTTTTACTATGGTGTCATTTTATAAAAACTACCTGAATACTAACTGAATAGAACAGTCAATCAGGTCAACCTGATATAAAATTCTCTATTTTGTATGAATAGACAAAGGATTATTATGCTACCCACGACCAGAGTGTCATCCCACAGATTTCAGTTGATAATCGGAATCAGCATTTTCGCCGCTTTCATCGTGTTCGGCGCGCTTTTACAGGTCAGCTCGCAGGGAGACTCATCTGAAACCTATCCCAAAGGTTTTCGTGGCACTACCTGCACCATTGAAACAGAAACATTGACAATCGGTTATTCCAGTTATTATCTTTCCGATGAATACGAAGTCTCTGAAGATGAGCCCAGAACACCCTACATACCCGTCCAATGCGGCAAAATACCACAGCCCGGCACGTTGAATATCTCGATTGATCTGTTGCATCCGGATGCTATACGCGATGTTCCGCTGGCATTGCGCTTGGTTAAATTAATACTGCTTGAAGATGAAAAACATGAAGAGCATGAGATTTTCTCTATTCCTGCGCGAACACACCCTTCCGGCGTGATCACACAGGTATTCAGACTCGATGAAATCGGGGATTATTATGTTTATCTAAATGGCAAAAGCGCCGAAAATATTCACTACCTGGTCAGGGTTCCGATAACGGTCGGTCACGACTGGCGCGATAAAGTTAGAAATTTTTTGCCGCCGCTTTTTAGAAAATATCTATAAGATGTTGCATATTATCAAACAGAATCATCTAAAAACAGACTATCACCGGAATATTCACTCAATTATTTTACTTTATATGCCGTTAACGATGGCATGAAAAACAAGTCACTTTAAAGGAGTTTCTTATGGATGTTACCGGTATAGCCAGCACGGCAACAGCAATGAGTGAAGCCTATATCCAACAGGCTTCCGGTACGGCAGTATTTAAAAAAGCACTTGATATCAGCGCTGAAAATGCCATGGCTTTAATTGAAGCAATTCCAGATAATACACCCGCGCAAAATTTACCCTCACATCTGGGACAAAACATTAATACCACTGCCTAGATTTACAATCTGTTTGCCATGACAGCGCTGCTAGATAGCAGCGCTGTTTTTATTTAAAAGTACGCCACAACCCCTTTCCATTTGTTCAACTGTCACAGTCGCGTTAAACTGTCGACTCAATTTACTGAATAATATTCTGTGATTTCATCTGTCAAAAGATTACCGTGAACAAAGGGGTTTATTATGGCGTTACGTATTAACGATCAAGCACCAAATTTTCAAGCAGAGACCACACAGGGCAAAATCGATTTCCATGAATGGATTGGAGCTAGCTGGGCGGTATTATTTTCGCATCCGAAGGATTTCACGCCTGTCTGCACCACTGAATTAGGTTATATGGCCAGTATTCAGTCTGAGTTTGATAAACGAAATACAAAAATTATCGGTCTCAGTATTGACCCGATCAACGACCATGAAAAATGGTTGAAGGATGTTGAAGATGTCGGTGGATCGCCGATTCAATATCCGGTTATTGCTGATACCGATTTGTATATTGCCAAACTTTATAATATGTTTCCGGCAGATGAGGCCGGTTCTGCTGAAGGCCGCACAGCGCTGACAAATGCAACCGTACGTTCGGTCTTTGTCATTGGTCCGGATAAAAACATCAAACTGATGATGACATATCCCATGACGACAGGCCGTAACTTTAACGAAATTTTGCGCGCGATTGATTCCATGCAATTGACTGCCAAGCACAAAGTTGCCACCCCTGTAAACTGGCAACAAGGTGAAGATGTGATCATCGTGCCTGCAGTCAGCAATGAAGAAGCTGAAAAGGTTTATCCTGACGGTTGGGAAACTGTGAAGCCTTACCTCAGAAAAGTAAAACAACCCAAGTAGTCTACTGTAGTGACTTAAGAAAGCATCGTCGTGCAGAAGAGATTTAAAAAATATTTTTACCCTGCACGACAATCGGCTGGCGACTTGCCACTATACTGGCTGATTATTTTCAGCATCAATCAGACTGTTAATATTTTCTTTGATTAATTTTGCCGATTTTCCCAGGGCGTTTTTTTCAATCTGATTCAGTTTGGGGTGCAAGTGTCTGATAATGCCGGCTCGACCGACGACCACAGGAATGCTGAAACAGTTATCTTCAATCCCCTGCCATTCTTTAAAATAGGTGCTTAGCGGCATGGTTCTATGATCGTCATACGCAATGGTTTTAAGTACTTCACAAGCGGCGGTTGCAATTGCAAAATTAGTGTAGCCTTTTAAATTGTAAACATCAAAACCGGCTTCGGTGACTTCACGAAAAATCCGGCGATGCGCAGGGTTGTCGGCAATACGTTCGCTACCGGCAAAAGCATTACTGAAAACCGGAAACTGATTTGGCCCATGCTCGCCGAGAATATAGGTACGCAAGTCGTCAGGATGAATCTGTTCTTCAATTGACAGCAGCACTCTAAAGCGGGCAGAATCTACCAGTGTGCCGACCCCCATTATTTTTGAAGGCGGCAGTCCGGCCAATTGCGTGGCAAGATAAGTCAATACATCGACGGGGTTGGAAATGATCACCAAAATAGCCTGGGGATTGTTTTGCACCAGCGGCGGAATTAATTTTCTGAATATTTCGACATTAGCCGCCCCCAATTCCATCCGGCTGGTCATTTTCCCCTGCCCTTTCGCGGAGGCCGTAATTACCAGAATATCACTGTCTTTGACATCTTCAATTGCACTGCTTTCAATGGTCATCGGGCGTTCACAAAACGATAAGGTATGCTGTAAATCCAGCACATCGCCTCGTGCTTTGGTAACATTCCGGCTGGCCAGAACCAGGTGGTTACATAAACCTTTCAGCACCACAGCATACGCAATTGTCGAACCGACCTGTCCGCCCCCAATAATAGTGATCTTCATGTTGAAATGACCTCATAGATATTGATATTTAATTGATGCAGTATTTTCATGCGTAACTATTATTGCACCCAGATGAAACTGTTTAATAGTTTGATATTGACTGTCATAACTGTCATAGCAGCAACTGTTTATGCTGAGAAAAAAGACCCTGTCAAATTGAAATTTGAGCAATTAAGTAAACAAGCGGCCGACTCGCTACTGGATGCCCCGAGCACACCCGGCATCATCACATCCAGCTGGAAAAAAGCGCATGATCAATTTCCATCGAAATTACCCGAAAGTAAAATTGCAAAGTATGATCTAAATGGCGATGGTATCGATGAAGTTTTTTTATATCTCTCCGGTTCCGGTCTATGCGGCAGCGCAGGTTGTCATTTAATCATTTTTCAACACAATGCAGCGCTTAAAAGACTGGAGTATAAAACAGCACGTAGTGGCACTGACGATATTTTCATACTCGACGGCCTGACTGACGGTCATCGCAATATTGCAATCCGGCTAACAAATAATGAAAGGAATAGCGGCAACACCCTAGAAAAAAATGGCAGGAATCTTTCCAGCATGAAAGAATACACCTTATATTACTGGAAAAAAGGTAACTTACGACAAACAGGCCAGACAATACTACTGCAATCTTTGGAAAATCACCGTGATTAATACATATCAAGATTATTTTGACACGCTCGGTTTCAGGGAGTCCTCAAGCATACCAGGCGGCGTCCAGAACTATGACACCGAGAACGCATTCGGTTTTATCGGCAAGTATCAATTCGGTGAAGCAGCGCTTTTTGATCTGGGATACTATGGTGTCGACCAGAGTGACGGCAATTTATTCAGAAATAACTGGACGGGTAATTGGTCTGGAAAAAACGGCATCAACAGCAAGCAGGATTATTTTAATAATGGCGCAGTCCAGGAAATCATCGTGCGCGACTGGCATGATATTTTATGGAACAGAATAAAATTTCTGGAACTCGATAAATATGAAGGACAAATTCTCAATGATCAACCCATAACGGCTTCCGGTATGCTGGCCGCCGCACATCTGATTGGCGCCGGCAGTCGTTCATCGGATACCGCCGGTTTAAAAGGATACCTGCTATCCGGTGCAGCTTTCAGCCCTGAAGATGCCAACGGCACCAGCGCCAATGAGTACATGCAGGTATTTTCAGGTTTCCAGACCCCATTTACTGTTAACCATAACGTCGCTGAGATCATCGAAGGCGGTTCCGGAAAGGATATATTTTCGGGTTTTGGCGGAGATGACACGCTCATTGGTAACGGCGCGATCGACACAGCCATCTATACCGGTCAATCTAGTGATTACATACTTGAAAAACATACCGATGACGTCTGGACAATCGACCATAAAAATAACGGTGCGGATGGCACCGACACAGTCGTTGATATTGAACGCATCCAGTTTGCTGACAATTCGATTGCGCTTGATTTGGATGGTCATGCAGGCCGGACAGCCAAACTAATCGGTGCAGTTTTCGGCCCGGAATCCGTATTAAACAAACAGTTTGTCGGCATCGGACTGCGCTTTCTCGATGACGGCACAAGCTACGAAACACTCATGCAGCTCGCAATTACTGCGGCACTGGGCGCTGATGCAGCCAATCACACGGCGGTTGTCGACCTGTTATACGAGAACATCGCCGGCTTTACACCTTCTGCTGCTGAAGAAGCCCGCTTTGTTGCGTTACTGGACTCAGGCACGCATACGGTCGCATCACTGGGTGTCCTGGCTGCGGAAACAGGATTAAATCAAGACAACATTGATCTTGTAGGGTTGTCCCAAATCGGCCTGGAATACTTTTAGTGTTCGTCCAACAAATTCGACTTCAATTATTCCCATTCAATCGTAGCCGGTGGTTTCCCGGAAATGTCGTACACCACCCGGTTAATACCGCGAACCTCATTAATAATTCGGTTGGATACCTTACCGAGTAACGAATAAGGCAATTCAGCCCAGTTAGCGGTCATAAAATCCAGGGTTTGTATTGCGCGCAATGCGATGACATATTCATAGGTGCGGCCATCACCCATAACGCCCACCGATTTGACCGGCAAAAATACCGCAAAAGCCTGCGATGTTTTTTCATACCATCCGCTGCGTAGCAGTTCTTCGATAAAAATCTCATCCGCCTGTCTGAGTAATTCTGCATACTCAAATTTCACTTCGCCCAGAATCCGCACACCCAGCCCGGGACCGGGGAAAGGATGGCGAAAGACCATTTCACGTGGCAGGCCCAGTGCCAGCCCAAGTTCGCGCACTTCATCCTTGAAAAGTTCGCGCAAAGGCTCGAGTAATTTCAAGTGCAGTGTTTCCGGCAAGCCACCGACATTATGATGCGACTTGATGGTATTCGCCTTTTTAGTCTTACCCCCCGCCGACTCAATGACATCCGGATAAATGGTGCCTTGCGCCAGCCATTTGGCGCCGGTAATTTTAGCCGACTCACTTTGAAAGATTTCCACAAATTCACGGCCAATAATACGGCGTTTATCTTCCGGGTCGTCAACGCCTCTCAACCGGTCGAAAAAAATCCGGCTGGCATCAACATGTATTACTTTTACCGCCAGATGGTTGGAAAATGTGTCCATAACCTGCTTGGCTTCGTGCGCGCGTAATAATCCATTGTCGACAAAAACACAGGTCAGCTGATCACCAATCGCCCGATGAATCAATGCTGCGGCAACTGAAGAATCCACACCGCCCGACAAACCCAGAATAACCTGATCATTCCCCACGTTTGCGCGGATTCTGCCAATTGCTTCCTCAACATAGTCGGGCATATTCCAATCATGACCGAGGTTGCAAATATCATGTACGAAACGGGCAATAATGGCCTTGCCTTGCAGAGTATGCGTGACTTCGGGATGAAACTGTATACCGTAAAAACGGCGCCCTTCATCGGCCATTGCCGCGATCGGTGCCGCTGCATTAAACGCCATCACCTGAAAACCCGGCGGCAATGCCTCCACTTTGTCGCCATGACTCATCCAGACATCCAGAATATTTCGACCGTCCGGATCAGTGCGATCCACAATATCTCTTAACAATGCACCATGTTCGGCAGTTGAAATTTCCGCATACCCGAATTCACGTATAGCGGCATTCGCAACGCGGCCACCCAGCTGAGCCGCCATCGCCTGCATGCCATAACAGATACCCAGTACGGGAACACCGAGCTCAAAAACAATCTGCGGTGCCCGCGGGGTTTCTTTTTCAATAACAGAGGCCGGCCCGCCCGATAATATAATGCCCTGTGGAGAAAAATCTTTGATAAACGCCGGTGTTACATCATATGGGTGCAGCTCGCAGTAAACGCTGGCTTCACGTACGCGCCGGGCAATAAGCTGCGTATACTGGGACCCGAAGTCCAGGATGAGAATTTTGTGGTGCATGGTGAGATACTTTTATTTGACGTGGTAGTTGGGTGCTTCTTTGGTGATTTGCACATCATGAACATGCGATTCACGCACACCCGCAGCAGTAATTTCGACAAATTCCGCTTTTTCATGGATCTCTGAAATACTGGCACATCCCAGGTAACCCATGCTTGAACGCACGCCACCCATAAGCTGATGAATAACCAGAGCAGTGCTGCCTTTAAAAGGAACGCGCCCTTCTACGCCTTCAGGCACCAGTTTGTCATTGTTTTTCTGTTCCTTTTCCTGGAAATAGCGATCGCTGGAACCTTGTTGCATGGCTGATAGCGAACCCATACCACGATAAGTTTTATAAGACCGCCCCTGGTACAGTTCAATTTCACCCGGCGATTCGGCAGTGCCAGCCAGCAAACCACCCAGCATCACCAGATCAGCACCCGCTGCCAGCGCCTTGGCAATGTCACCCGAATATCGAATACCCCCATCCGCAATCACCGAAACACCTGTTCCTTTGAGTGCTTCCGAAACATTATGAATCGCGGTAATCTGCGGCACGCCAACCCCCGCTACGACACGCGTGGTGCAAATCGAGCCAGGGCCTATACCCACCTTGACAGCATCTGCGCCGCAATCAACCAACGCTCTCGCGGCATCTGCAGTAGCCACATTGCCGCCGACAACCTGAATCTCCGGATAGCGTTTTTTAACCCAGCTAATACGGTCAAGCACACTCTGCGAATGCCCATGCGCGGTATCCACAACGATCACATCCACACCGGCTGCTACCAGGGCTTCGGTACGTTCATCGCTGCCTTCTCCGACACCAATGGCTGCTCCCACGCGAAGGCGCTCCTGATCATCCTTGCAAGCCAGCGGATACTCTGAAGTTTTGGTGATATCCTTGACGGTAATCAAGCCTTTCAATTCAAACTGTTCGTTGACCACCAGCACACGTTCCAGACGGTGCTTGTGCAGCAGATCCATGGCTTCTTCGCGCGTGGTATTTTCACCGACCGTCACCAGTCTTTTTTTCGGTGTCATGATATTTTTGATGGACTGATCGAGATTCGTTTCAAAACGAAGATCCCGATTGGTCACAATCCCGACTACTTTTTTCCCGCTCACAACAGGCAGGCCGGAGATTTTGTGCGCACGAATCAGCTCCAGCACTTCGCGCACCGTCATATTCTGCGGTATAGTAATCGGGTCTTTGACGACACCGCTTTCGAAACGTTTGACCTTGGCTACTTGAGCCGCCTGGGATTCAATTGACATATTCTTGTGCAAAATACCGATACCGCCTTCCTGTGCAATGGCGATAGCCAGTTCCGCCTCTGTAACGGTATCCATAGCTGCAGATACTAATGGAATATTCAGTGAAATAGATCGTGTAAGTTGTGTTGCCAGGCTGACTTCTCTTGGTAAAACAGCTGAATACGCGGGAACCAGCAAGACATCATCAAAGGTAAGCGCTTTTTGAATTAACTGCATATTTGATAACAATCCTTTGCAAAGCAGTATTATATCTAAATCGCATGTTATTTTTGCAGCAATTCACACAATGAATGACGTATTTCTTGAATTATTAGCGCTTGAAGGTTTATTTTATGACTGATTAATCCGTAAGCAATACTGTTAATGTTCATAATGTTGCCATTTTTATTGATTTGTTTTTTGGAGAAAAAATGCGTTATTTAATACTCACCCTTTCATTAGTTTTTTTCAGCATGTCAACGCATGCCCAAGTTTATAAATGGATTGATTCAAATGGAAAAACCCAATATTCCGATCAACCGCAACTGACAAATGCTGCGCAAGACAAACAGGAATTAAAAATTCAATCGGCACCCACGCCCGTACCCACAGCGAATGCTGATGACACAGAGGGTTCCGGAACATCCAAAACACTGGCTGATGAAAAGCTGGAATACGAAGAACGCCGCCGGGAAAGACTCAAAAAGGAAGCACAACTCAAGGAAAAAAAAGCGGAAAATAAACAAAAATGTATTGACTCCCAAAGCAGATTAAGAGTATTTTTGGAAACACCACGTCTGCGAATGCCTGATGGCCAAGGCGGTCTTGTTTATGCTGACGACAATCTACGGCAACAAAAAATTAATGAGGCAAACGAGGCAATCAAAACTTTTTGCCAGTAATTTATTTCGGCAATATACCGCGCATAAATGCAACGTACTTTATTAAAAATAATTCCAGTCTTATTTTCTGTGTTGTTATTTTCAAGCGCTGTATCGGGAGATACAGCGCAGCAAACGCGCGGCAACAATCCGCACTTGCTGCAGGCCATTCATACACTGGAACAGAAAGCCGCAAGAGAAACACAGAACATCCAGACACTGAATGAGCGGATTAAACGACTGGAATTAAAAGTCGCCGCACTTAATTCAATACTTCTTGGACGGCAATCACCGAAACAGGACAGCACCCAATCCCAAGCACCGGGCAAACCCCAAAGCACGCCAGCCAAACCGGTTCATGCCACTGACAGCCCGGCGACAAACATATCCCCGGGCGGAAACGAACTTGCCAGTGAGTCATTCAGCATCACGAATTTTCAAGATGGCATTACCAATCATTTGGTGCCTGTTTTAGGCGGATTAATGGCTATTCTTGTACTGTTAATCGTGCTGCGTTTCTCTCAGAGAAAACGCCACATGCAGTCCACATCGAATGACGAGACGATCCGCGCCACAACGGCACCTGACCTTCACAATCCGGTCCAGACCAACGAAAAAAACGCATTGGTCGCGCAGAAGCTGGCGGCATTAAGAACCGCGGTCAAAAAGGGGAAACAGCGCCGGCATCAAAAAGAATAGCGCCGATTGACGGCAACGAATAGCGGCTACTGATAGACAACAGAAAACACCCTCACAACCCTGAAGCAGGTTAAACAGAGTGTTTCCCATCTGCGGCAATCGTTAGAAAAAACTGTTTATTTAAGCGAGAGACTCTGCATCGCTTTTTCATGATTCCATTTCCCGTGAAACAAATGGCCCTTTTTGGCCGGCACACGATCACTGGTCCAGGTCAGATAATTCCCATCGGGGGTGAACACAGGCAGACCATCAAACCCCTCCTTATCGGTAACGCGCACCGGTTCCTGTTTGCCATCGACATCAACAATATACAATTCAAAATTGCGGTGTCCGTGAATATTGGTCGAAAAAATAATATATTCATTGGAAGGATGATAGAAAGGCGCCCATGACAGTGCTTTCAATTGCGTAATCTGCTTCTGATCGGAGCCGTCGATATTCATGGTAAACACTTCAGCTTCCCGTCCGCTTGGCGAAAAACGCCGCCATACGATACGCTTGCCATCCGGGCTGAAAAACGGGCCGCCATCGTACGAATTCGTATGCGTTAACCGTTTTACATTCGATCCATCGGCATTCATGATATATATATCAATCATCGACGACGGATCTTTTTTAAACAATGCGGCTTCTTCTTCGGATAATTCACCCGTATATGCCCTGCGGTTCGATGCAAACGCAATATATTTGCCATCCGGCGACCAGGATGCCTCCGCATCATAGCCCAGCACATTGGTCAGATTCCTGATTTTGTTGCCTTCCAGGTCGGTTTCATAAATATCGTAATGTTCATCGTAGTCC
This sequence comes from Nitrosomonas sp., assembly GCA_003514765.1. GTDB lineage: Bacteria > Pseudomonadota > Gammaproteobacteria > Burkholderiales > Nitrosomonadaceae > Nitrosomonas. Next base: position 10,554 of record DOOY01000211.1, read on the forward strand.
CAGGCATAAGATTTGCGCTCGCCGGATTTTCTGCGTTCCAGTTCCGCCGCCATCTTGGATTTCGCCTCGGGATCGTCATGCGTGGATGAGAACAGTACTTTTTCTTCCGAAGGATGAATCCACGAACAGGTTGTTTTGCCGACACCGGGCGACACCTGCTGTATCTTGCCGTTACTCAGGTTTTTAAGATAAATCTGATAAAAAGGATTCTCATCAGCCACCTCCGCCTGATAAATCATCCACTTTTGATCGGCACGGTAATATGCCTCGCCGACACGTTTCTCCCTGCTGGTATCCGAAAGCAGGGAATCTTCAGTGATAAAGTCAGTGGCACCGGCACTAGCACTGACTGTCCAGGTAAAAAGTATTGCCGGTAACAACATCGACGCCAATAGAAGCCGTCCTGAAATTGAAGCGGGTGTCTTAATATTTTGAGTTGTATAAGTCATTGGATTTTCAAATTGTGTTAAAGAAATCAAATAAGACCAAACATTAACATATCGTTCACAAAAATTTATAAACAATTGCATGGAAAACATTGCAACTGTTTACTGAACACAACCTTCGCAATCATTATCCATTCCGGACAAGGTGCAACATCTCAGCCATACAGGTGAGTCGATGCCAGGCACGGACTGAACAGGCTGTTGAATACATTTGTCTTTGAATTTGACATCAACCAGAT